>MPMP01000002.1 GCA_002238565.1 Albidovulum sp. bin36 | reverse complement strand
TCGCGAGAAATAGGGGGCGAGTATTTACCGCCGGCATTAGTGGAATGTTCTGGTTTTCGGCGGCCTACTCGTCATTCAGGGCGGCGATTCGGAATGGCCGACCTGATTCGCCCCGTCCGGGGAAAAAATCGAAAAAATTTCCCTTGGCGAAAAAAAAGCTTTTATATCAACGACATAAAATCTCTAAGGGGAATAATTAGAATTGCTGCTTCGTCGCCTTCGACTGACAGTGGAATGGTGGATCTGCGTAGCGACGAATGATAGAATTGATGCCATCCTGCGTGATTTCACCGATTTCAGCAGGTTTGGCAACCGAATTTAGCGAATCGCCGTCCTCGTCAAAACCCAGTACGAGGAATCCGCCGCCGTGAATGACAAGTGCGATGCAGGCCTTGGCCAGTGTGGCGTTATCCTTCTCCCGACGGAGGTCGAGCCACGTCTTGTATTCGGCCGCAAGATCTTCGTGCGGCTCGCTGATCAGAGGTAGCAGGTCGGATCTCATTGCAATTCGGGAAGCTGAACGTTGTTGGCCCGTGACGAAGCCAGAAGTAGCCCTCTAGCCGGTATGCTTCAAGCGTTCAAACGGCTGCGAGTGACGATGAGGTCTCAGGCTTGGGGAGAGGGGGGTAACTCACGAGTCGTGGATTGCGATCAGTGATCGCGATTTTTTCTCGACGATTGCTAACCCGCGCCGGTAGAGGTCTCGGCTGATGCAGCCTTCAGCGGTCAGCTTGGCGATTAGCTCCGGTGTCGGGGCCAATTCCTCAAGGATCATCAGTTCGAATTCGAGCGTGAATTCTACGTCATGCCCTTTCCCACGTAAGTCCTCTGTGACAGCTTGGCGGACCTTTACGTTGCGGAGGACATCCTCATGGTATCGCAGTTCATTCAAGAGCGAGATTGCCGATTGGGTGCACAGCACGCTTGACCCGTCACTCGCCATGCCGCCGCGCAGAGGTGCGATGGCCTTGCCGTCAATGTTCATCGCGTAGTTTATGTTCTTGCGCCTCAGCTCCTGCATCTGCTCGTCGGTCAGTTCGCTACCAATCACACCGTGAAGGACGTTTGCTTCAATCAGGTTTGGCCAGCTAGTATGAACAATTTGCAGGAGTTCCTGACTCACCCATCCGATGCCATTTTTTGGCGGGTGCGGCCTGACGTCGACGAAGTGCGCGTCCGTCGCGGTAACGATGGCGAACAGGAGGTGCTTCGAGCGTTTCACGAATCCGTCCCTGTCCGTTTCGCGGCCGAGGTGGAAGTGGTGCATTCCGTAGGTCCAAAGCAGACCGTCCCAGCCGTCCGCGTTGCGGATGTTCTTGCTGAGAAATGCGTTGACGTTGATGCCGTCGACGAGGTGTTGGCGAAGCCAAAACACCATACCCCAAGCGTCCCGGGCAGAACTGTCACTTTCCCCTTCTCGCGAGAGTTTACCCAGAGAGGTGTGGATTTGGTCCGAGAAGTGGACGTCCCGAGGAATGGGCTGGATTCGGCGCGTGGTCATCTCGAAGTAGCGCGCAGTGAGGCGTGCGAGGCGCATCGAGCGCTTGAAGGAAATACTGTTTTTATCGAACTGGTCGCAAATCAAGCGCGACAGGTCGGATTCGAGAGACATCGAGAGAGTTCCTCTGCTTTCGGGGCCGGTCGAGGCTCCTCGCGCCCGGCGCTCACATGTGGATTTGCTAGATCTCGTCGAGCGAGATTACTGCAGGTGCTTGTGGAATTGCGCCGTGCACATCCACTTGTGTCCAATGATCCGGGCGGCACCCTGCAACCATGTATCGACTTTAGCAACGGGTTTTATAGTGGAAACATTCCGGCTGTGACATGCCGGATCGGGTCGCCAGAAAAACGCTCGTTTTTCTGGCAAGTCCGCTCAGCAAAGCACCTTGAGCCAACGCAATCCCGGTCCGGCCAGAGATCCGCCCGACAGGCTTGCGCCGCCAGTGTGAGTGCTGAGAGGCCCTCACAAACTGCAGAAAGCCTGCAATCGCCCGGACCTTCCGTTTTCACCACCATTCCGGAGACCTGAACCGGCCGGTTTCCGGCACTTCCCCCGAGACCCGTTTTTCCCGCAGTGACGGGGGGAGAACACAGGAAGCAGGGCGGGAAACGTCAATGACCGCCAATGTCATGACCGTCGTCGTCCCTTGCACTGTTTCAGCAGCCGGTGGATGATTTTCTTAACAGTGTCTGGACAGGAAATCGCCTGCTCGAATCCGCCATGCCATATCGCTACAATGCGATTTGCATCTTCCTCGAATTTCCGTTGTTCGATGTAGCCTGCGACTGTGCGGTTGCTGTCCGAAGGGAAACCGGTTCTATCAGAAAAGGTCGTCTTGAAGGCGTGCACCCTTTCGAAGCCCCAGAAGTTGTGGCTTTCCAGTCTCTGGGTTGCAGACCGGTTCGGCCTTGATTTCTCCAGAACAACCACGCGCGGCGCCGATTTAGGCTTCCCGACGCACTTCTGGAACCTGTTCCGCAATGCCCTGTTGACGTGCATGTTGCCGAACCCATAGCCGGCAATCAGGAAGGCTTCGGCCTCATGCACATGCCTCACAAACGCTGAATGAAGCGTGTGGAAGGGATCAGACAGAAGATCGGCACCCGCAGATTCCGGTAGATCGGCGTGGGATCGGTGGATCAGTTCCGCGCTTAAGGACCGAACAAGCGTCGGCGCCATCCCTTGAGCCGCCCTCTCAGCGCGCCGCCGCCTTCCTGCAGGCTGCTGTAGAATCCGACCGACACGATTATGATTACGCCCGCCGCCACCTGCTGCCAAAAGAAGTCCAGACGCAGGTTGACCAGCGCATTGATGACCATCGACAGCAGCAGTACGCCGACTAGCGAGCCGAGCATCGAGCCGCGCCCGCCGAAGAGCGATGTGCCTCCGACTACAACCGCAGCGATGGTATGCAGCGTTAGGCCCTGGCCCGAAGTCGCCTGGATTGCATTCAGGCGACCGGTGAGCATTATTCCGGCGAAACCGGCCAATCCTCCCATTAGCATGTACTGGTAGAGCTTGTGGCGGGCCACGTCTATGCCGGCCAGAACGGCTGACTCGGTATTGCCGCCAATGGCGATCGCATAGCGGCCGAGATTGCTGAAGCGATAGAGCAGCAAGCCGACGCCGAGCGTGCCGATGCCGATTAGCGCTGCAACCGGGAATAGATCAAACAGCCGGCCGCGGCCTAGGAACGGGATCGGCTCAGGCAGGCGCGAGAGAACGATGCCGGCTGCGAGGACCAGTGCGATACCGCGGTACACAAGGTCCATCGAAAGCGTGGCGATCAGGTCGGGAACGCGCACGCGGGTGATGACGAAGCCGTTTGCGGCCCCGCAGGCAACGCCGACCAGCACGGCAATCAGCATACCCGGCACGACATGAAGACCTAGATCCTTGATCAGCAGCGCCATGACCACCGCCGACAGAGCTGCGATGGCGCCGATCGAAAGATCAATTCCGCGCCCGGTGATGACAATGGTCATTCCCATGGCCAGCACCATGTAAATCGACGCGTCCTGGAGAATGATCATTAAGTTCGAGAGCCGGTAGAAGCCAGGTTCGACGAACGCCATTACTAGGCACAGGACCGCGATCATGACCACCGGCCCCAGAATATTCACGTAGCGCTCGTACCACGGTACTTGCCGCTTGCGCGAACCGCGCCCGATATCGGTGTTCATAGCCGATTCCATTCTGGCTGCCCTCCCCTGCCGGTTCTTATACTGCAATCACTCCGCCAGCCACTGATCCGGTATCACCCGAATGGCCGACCATCGGCGGCGACATTGCCAGCGTGTTTTGTTCTTGTCAATGAGCGCAGTTATCGAGATCTCAACGGCACGGATCCATAGCCGGGAATTATGGAATGGTTCTCCAGCGCAGCGACGGCGCGGACTGCCGCTAAGCGATGGCTCGGGTGATTTTCCCGTAGCAAATCCACGCCGTAAAGGATGCGAATTAGATTGTGACGATTGGCTAGACATTAAGATCTTGGCGTCTGCCATTGGTATCCCTTTGGAAGAATCGCCAACCTGGATTCTCCCGATTAATTTTCAATGCCATTCATAACGTCGGCGAGAAATGAGATTAACCCGCCTGCATAAAAATGGGTAGCCGGGTGGATTGTGGCGGCGGTCTTGAAAGCTGCCGAACTTGTGGTCTAGTTCAGTGGGGTCGCCTCCATCCAGTCGCCGGCATTGAATCTTGAGTCAAATCGATGGGTGATCATGCAGGAGTGGAATCGTTAATAAGCGAACGAGTCCACCAGTAGAAACTTCGAAAAGAATTACCGCCTGGCGAGCCTTCGCGCGGCTTGTCCGCCGGACGGCGGTCGATGCGCCTGGATCAGGGCTTCGAAGTCATGCCGCTGCCGACTCTGCGGACACGATAAGGCCGAGGACATCCTGCTTGGTCGACGATGCAGTGCTGCGTATGCCGGAGCAGCGACCGTTTCGCATCACCATCACCCGATCTGCGATGGCAAACACGTGGTCGAGATTGTGGCTGATAACGATCAACGCCATGCCTTGATTCTTGAGGCGGCGGATCAGGGATAGCGTGCTGCGCGTTTCCTCGGGTCCGAGCGACGCGGTCGGCTCGTCCATGACCAGCACTTTGAGGTCGGCGTGGTATATCGCCCGCGCGATAGCCACTGCCTGCCGCTGGCCTCCGGAGAGGTGGATCGTCGGTTCGCCAAGGTTGCCGAGTTCGATGCCGACGTTGTCCTTGAGAACTCTGGCGGCCTCCTTCGCCATGCGGGCGTTGTCGAGGAAGCGGATGCCCAGAAACGATCGTTTCAGTTCGTGGCCCAGGAACACGTTTCCTGCCGCGTCAAGCGCATCGACCAAGGCCAAGCTTTGATAGACCGCTTCAATGCCGAGCGCCCGGGCGTCGCGGCGGCTGCCGATTCGCACTGGCGCGCCATCCATTTTGATTTCGCCCTCGTCAGGGCCAAATACGCCTGTCAGGATTTTTATCAGTGTCGACTTGCCGGCGCCGTTGTCGCCGACGATGGCGAGAACTTCGCCGCGCTGCAGGCTAAGGTCGATGCCCGCGACTGCGGTCAGTCCGCCAAAATGCTTGACGATGCCACGCATTTCCAGAAGCGATGGCTTCATATCCGTCATGGGACTGTCCTTTTGGGATTGTCAGCGCAGGGTGTAGCCGCCATCGACGACCATCTCCTCGCCGGTCATGAATGTCGACGCATCCGAGGCGAGGTAGACAGTGGCGGCGGCTAGCTCTTCGGGGCGACCGAACCGATTCTGCACAGCGGGCTTGCGCCAGTGGTCCTCGGCGCCCTGCGGATCGCGGGCGATGATCGGGTCGAGCAACTCGGTGTGGATGTAGCCGGGGACGAGTACATTAATCCGGATGTTGTAAGGCGCCCATTCCACGGCGAGGCACTTGCTCAGCAGGTGCACGCCCGCCTTTGCCGAGTTGTAATGCGCCTGTTTCTGCGGGTAATTCACGATACGCGCCGACAGCGAGCCGACGTTGACGATCACTCCCGCATTCTGGCGAATCATTACGCGGCCCACCGCCTGGCAGCTGAGGAATACGCCGGTGAGGTTGATACGGATCATCCGCTCCCATTCCGCGAGCGTCATGTCCTCGGCCGCGGCGTTGTGGGCGATGCCGGCGTTGTTAACCAGGATGTCGATCCGGCCGAATCGCTCCTCGGCTTCCGCCGCCATCCGCTGGAGGTCCTCGGGCGTGCCGATGTCGACCTGGCTGACGTAGGAGCGGTTGCGGCCGAGCGCCCTCAGCTCTTCGAGCAGGCTCTCGGCGCGGTCGCGCGTCTTTTCGTAAAGTATCGCCACGTCTGCGCCGGCCTCGGCGAGGCCCTTGGCCAGCGCTCGGCCGATGCCGCGCGAGGCGCCGGTGACGATAACGGATTTTCCGTCGAGGCGGAAGTTGTCCAGTACCGGAACGTTGCCTGACATGCTCGGCCTCCTTGCTCGCAACTGCTATCGGGATTGAATCCGAACCCGAACGGGCAAAGCGTTCGGGTTCGGTCGTCGGTTGCTTAGCGCTCTAGGGTGCCGATGCCCGTGTAGCGGAACGCCTCACGCTCCAGCGCATCGATTTCCTCGCCCGACAAGCCTTTGTAGGCAATGGTTATCCGTCCGAGGAAGACCAGCGGGATATCCTCGGGTCTCCCCTCAAGATCCGCCTTTATGATCTCGGCTATCGAAACGCCGAAATCGTCGCCCATGCGCATCGGGGTCGCGTCGAGCAAGCCGTCGCGCAAGGCTTCCAGCTCCTCTCCCGTGCCGCCCCAGGCAGTGATGAACACGTCGTCGAGGACTCCAAGCGCCTCTGCCGCCGACAGCGATCCCATTCCCATCGCCGTGTTGGCGTTGTGGATCATGTCGACTTCCGGATATCCGGTGAGGATCAGGTTGGTTCCGTCGAAGCCGCCCTCGCGCTGGAAGTTGCCGTAGTGCTCGTAGACGACCTCCCAGTCGGACTCTGCCTCCAGACATTCTGCGAAGCCGCCCGATCGCTGGTTATCAACTGACCCGGGGGTGCCGCGGTTCATGGCGACCTGTCCCTCGGTTCCCACGTTCTCGATCACATAGTTGCACATGATCAGAGCGCCGGCGAGGTGGGAGAAGCCGGCGAAGGCGAGCGGTTGCTCGTCGCCCCAGATCTGCGGAACCTGGTCGTGGTTAAGAACGATGACCTTGAGATCGGGGCTGTCGATCAGCCGCTTCACATTGTCGGCTTGCAATCCCAGTTCGGTCGGGCCGAATACGACATAATCGTAGAACTCGGCATCCTGCAGCACTTGGTCGGTGTAGGTGGTCTGCAGATCGTGGTTGTCCATGCCGGAAGCGAATTGGACGGCCTCGAACGGGATGTTCATTTCCTTCAGCCGAGCTTCCATCGCCAAGTACGCGCGGAGCCAGGCATCGGAAACGTCCTGGCTGGGGTAGATGACCGCGATCTGAATCGGCTTTTCGAGGCTGCCGGTGAACGGTGCGCCTGGCGCCCCTACCGCATCCTGCATCGCCGCAAGCACGTCGGCATCGACTACCTGATGATACCACCAGAAATCGCGTTCGCCGTCGTCGGGCAGCGCCTGCATCGGATACATCTGCGACAGTGCCGGGATCGCGGATACGGCGGTCGCTAGCACGGCGCAAGCGCAGCCGTAGGTGAATTTTTGAGCAATTGTTTGTGTCAAGGTTTCCCCCTCCCAAATTGTTGATCCGGTTCCTGCGGCGCGGCATCGGCGGATCTGGTCCGCCTTCCGCAGCCGAGCATAAGTCGGTGCCGCCCCTTATTGCAGGTTGCCGTCGGGGCCGACCGATAGGAAAGTATTCCCACCGCTTAAACTATTTGTCAATGGCCGGGAATCTTTCGAATAGAAATCTCCCATGGCGGTAAATTTCTTGCGTTTATCAGGATTTCGCCGCGAATCAGCATGATTCGCGCCATTTTCAGACATTTCGAACCAGAGAGGAAAAAGCTCGAGTTATTTACAATTATTCGCTGTTGTGAATTCGCACGCGTATTGGAAGAGCCGTCGCTAGGAAAGATCCATTGCCGGCAGATGATCTCCAGCGAACGCGGCGCCTAATTTTCCGCATTGCCAAGCCTTCGGGAATGGTGCGCGGCGCGGCAGGATCCGCCGAGGAGTTCGTCCGCATGCTCAAGACTAGATTGCGCCTTCGATCAAGGCGGGTATGCCGGGAAATCCAAGTCAAGGCGTTGCGGATATTTCCTGCGACGCGCAGGTCGGCAGGCCGGGTCGAGACGGGCCCGAAGCCTCGCCGCCCTTGCGGCTGGTTTCGCCGCTCGCGGACTCTCCTGTCGAGCCAACTTTTTCGCAGGCTGTCTAGAAGCGGGGATTCGCCGATGCAGACCTGCTAAACCGGATGCAACGGGAATGGCCGAGGGCGCATGGGGAAGCGCAATCGCCGAGGCTGCATCTCGCTGAATTTGACCGCGATGAAGCCGCGCGAGGCCGGTTCCAAGTTTGAAGCGGCGCACCGCTGCGCGCTTCGGAACCGAGCCGCCGGGATTCTCCGGGGCTAGCACGATTCGGGGCTTGCCCGAGTGAGCATGCGTTTCCCTTGCAAATAATCGCGTCGCGAAAATTTAGCTCGAATGAACGCAGCTGCCGCAAAAGGCGACGAGGATCGTTCAATTCCAGTGCAATCGCCGGAATTCAAACCGGCTACAATACGACCCCGCGAAAAATCAAATTCAGCCCGGCCAGAGTTACGGCGATAAAAGTGATCTTTCGGAACTTTTCCTGATCAAGCTTATCCTGCACTAGGAATCCCGCGATTAGTCCTGCGACCGCAGGAATGCAGAGAAACAATGAAAGCGGCAACGTATCCCGATTCAGTATTCCGGAATTAAGGTGCGCGGGAACAAGCAGCAGCGATCCTAGCAGGTAGATTACGCCTTGCGCCGTAACTTGCTCGCGCTTCGGAGTTTCGAGCGCGCTGAGCAGAAATACGACGGGAGGTCCCCAAACGCCTGCGAGACCGCCGAAAAAGCCGGCGACGGCTCCGGCGGCGAATTCGCAAGCGCTGCGCCTCCCCGGAGGGACGCGCGGACGCCACCGAATGAGCTGAAGCAGGGCGAACGACGTTACCGGGGTTCCTAGCAAAAGAAAAAAAACGTCTTTGGGAATCGACGTTGCGATCTGTGAACTAAAAAGTAGCGTGATGAAGAACGCGACGAGCAGTTGCCAGTGTTTTGCAATCGCCGACAGGGCTCCGGAGATGCCGTCTCGGAATGCCTGCACCGTATTCGTTGCGAATGTCGGCAGAATCAAAAACGCCAGCGCCAGCAGCGGGTCAAGGAATGCTCCCAAGCTTGCGATCATGATGCTCGGAAGCCCGAAACCGATCGAACCCTTGATAAATCCTGCGAACGCCGCGACGAATACGGCAAAAATGACAACGGGAATCGTTACGCCTTCGGCAAGAAGAATTTCCATTGCGATCAAATTATTCGCAATATCGGGTAAATCGCAGCGATATTGATCCTTTGGCCAACTTCCGTTTCCGCACCCGCATAGCTCGTGGCCGTTGCGCCTATACTAGCGAGCGAGCCGTTGCATCGCGCGACTGAACGCGCGCGGGAGGCTTGAAAAAATCGGGGAGGAAGCAAGAAATTCTACATGAAGAGCTGAATGTTGCCGAACGGCGCATCGAAATTTATAAGGTCAATTCTTTTAAGCGAGATTTTCAGCCCGCCGTCGGTTTCGACGAGTTCATGCGTAGCCCATCCGGAGAATCTCTCCAGCGCGTCCCCTCGAGTCTCGGAATATAGAAACGAAGTCCGAGCCGAGCATTTTCCCTGTTCGGAATCAATGCTCAAGATCTGCGGAGCTTGAAGCAAATGGTGGCACCGGCTCTTGGGCTTTTGACTGAAAGTTCGTTCGCCGGCCAGTCGCTCGACGCGCACCTTCAACAGCAGCATATCCTCGAACATTAGCGATGGCTCGAGTTCCGGATCCGTTTGCTGCCATTCGAGCGGCATCCAATAGCGGCCGTCCTCGAGAAACATTCCTAGCCACTCGTCCCATTGCATCAGATCGAGAGTTCGAGCTTCGCGATAAATGAACTCCGCAATTCTTTCCGGCGTCATTGCGCTTTCCCGGACATGTTCAGCGTCATGTATTTTGCCCAGGCCGCGAACTGGTTCCGCATCTGCCTTTCCGAAGTGCCGTTTATGACCGCCGTATCGTCCGCGCCTTCGTCATCTTCATAAAGGCGCTGCAAATTTACCCACTCCGTTCCGTTCGAGCGGAGGCCTTCCTGAGCTCGCTCGTACATTTCCAGGTCGTCGTGCCCGACGATCGAAGTCGGAGCATTGATCAGCCGGTTGTACATTAGCGCGCGGCGATAGAATTCGTCAGGGGCGCCCTCGAGCCGAAAAACCCAGCTTTCGACAAGCGTCTTGTCGACGGCGAGCGGAATGAAATTCCGCAATATCTGCACTGTCTCCTTCACCATGACATTGGGGAAATAAACCGTATTGTGTCTAACCTGCCCCAGAATTGCGTGCGCTTTCTCCGGCCCGTAGGCTTCTTCCATGCGCTCGACATAGCCCCCGACGCCGGAATATTTCGCATGGATGGAATTCGAAACCCCGGTATGCCCGTGCCCGTTCGGCCAAACTCTAATGCCTGCTTTTTCGAAGAATTCGTAAGGGCTGGCAAATGGCGCGTAGACTTGGACGGCCATGGGCGTTTCGCCGGAATCGTCCTTTTCGCGATCCCAAACCTTGATTGCGGTTCCGGCCGAGCTCTCGTGGGCAACCATCGGGTGGCAGGTGTCCGTTTGGTTTTCGACCAGCATCTTCCAGTTGCAAGTGTGCATGTACTTGATTGGAGAGCTGCAAATCGCGACTTTGCCTTCGGGCGACCGGTCGACCAAGTTATCGATCGTGGACAGGGATTCGCCGAAGTATTCGTGGAAATCAGGCCCGGTCGCGGTCAGCCTTGCGAATATGAAGCCCTTGTAGTTGGCTACAGCCGCCACCCTGGCAAGGCCCTTGGCGGCTCGGGTGTCCGCGAATCCCGTGCCGTCGTAGCCTTTGCGAAGAGGAATGGCTAGAAGCGATCCATCGGTTCTGAACGACCAGGCATGGTAGGGGCATCGAAAGAATTTTCCGGTATTGCCGCACGATTCGGAAGCTATCTTGACGCCCTTGTGCGGGCAGCGGTTGTGAAGGACGTTGACCGAGCCGTCCGAATGGCGGACGGCCAAAATCGGCTGGCGCCCGATTTCGGTTGTCAGGTAATCCCCGGGATTCTTGATTTGGCTGTCATGGCCGACATAGATCCAAACATTTCGGAACAACTGTTCCATCTCAATTTCGAATATTTCGGGATTGACGTAGACATCGCGGTGCACTTCGCGGTCCCGTACCAGGCCGCTCACCGAATCCGGCCGATCGCGGTACATTCCCATTTGGATCGCCCTCCGTTTAAATGTCCAGAACCAAGCGCGGCGTGACAGCTCGCGAAACGCATATCTGCATGACTTTGTTAGATGCTTTTTCCTCGTCGGTCAAAATCAAGTCTCTATGCAGCGGAATGCCGCTAACGACTCCGCATTGGCAGATTCCGCAGTCGCCTCGCCGGCAGTCGTAGAGCGGGTCCAATCCGGCATCTTCCAACGCGTCGATTATTGACTGATTCTTTCCGACGCGAATTACCTGGCCGGTCGAATGGATCTCCACTTCGAATTCTTCGTTTTCGCCTTCGGTCGCTTCGTTTTCGAAAAGCTCGGACTTAATTCGATCCGAGGCCCAGCCGAGCATGGTCGCCTGGGCCCTGACGGCTTCGATCATTCCTGCGGGTCCGCAGGTATAAATGTACGCATTCCTTCGGGACGCCTCAAGAGCATCGGCGATTCTAAGGGCCGAATCGTCGTCGTCGCAATGTATTCGCAGCGAATTAGCGCAAATGAGTTCGAGTTCCCGAATGAATGCGAGCGACTTTCTTGTTTTCCCCGCGTAGTGAAGCACGAATTCGTTTTTCTTTTCCGCAAGGTGCGCAGCCATCGAAAAAATGGGCGTAATCCCGATTCCGCCGGCAAAGAGAACCGCGGGTTCCGGACCGGAATGCAATGGGAAGTTATTGTACGGCCCCTCAACGCTTAGGATATCGCCCTTTTTCAGCGCGTGCATGAACAGCGAGCCTCCCGAGCCGCCGTCTTCGCGCAATACTCCGATCGCCCATTGAGACTTGGAAAGCTCGCTTAGAGCCAGAAGCGAATAGCAGCGGTCGCCGCCGTCGGGAACCGAAACCCTTATGTGCGCCCCCGCATCCCAGGCGCAGTACCTGCCGTCCGTATTCAGGATGAATACTCGAATTGCGTCGGTAGCGATTCCGACGTTTTCGATTTCCACGATTCTTGAACTCAAAGCCTACATCATCCTATCCTGCGGCAATTCGACGGATGAACGCTCCTTTATGCCAAAGCGATCTAGCTCGCTCCCAGGACATTCGCGCATTCGCGCGGCAAGTCCGCCATGACATAGTCGCGATAGCCTCTTTTTCTAGGAGGAGGATTTTTTGGCGGCGGCTTTTTCAGGGCTTCGAGATAGGCGGTTAGCCACCACTCCAATGTTTCGTCGCAGCCGTCGCCTCCCTTGGACAGCTCCGCGACCGTAGGAGTCTGGGTTACGCAGGAGTCTTCGCCTTTCGGGCATTTGAGGCGAACATGGAAGTGGTGGCTGTGACCGTACAGCGGCCGGATTCTCTGGAGCCACATCCTATTCTTTCCGGCGGTCTCGCACATCTCCTTCTTGATTGCAGCGGCAACGAATATGCGGTCGACGGCGGGATCCGAGGCCGCGGACTTCAAGATTTCATAATGCGTTCGAGTCCAATTCCCGTTGACGGATTTCTGGTCCGGTGTTCTGACGGCCACCGACGAAATTTCTTCCCGTTCCTGCCGAGTTAAATCAAGTCGATTGGCTGGAAGCATCCAAAGATCCACGTCTAGGCCAACTTGGTGGGATGCATGTCCGCTTGTCATCGGGCCGCCTCTCGGCTGCGACAAGTCGCCGACATATAGACCCTTCCATCCTAGTTCCGCGGCCCGGGAACTTAGCCGCTCGATGAACTCAATCAACGATGGATGCCCCCAGTGCCGGTTTCGGCTGAGGCGCATTGCCTGCCACGTCGGCCCGGTTTCCTTCAATTGAACCGATCCTGCAAGGCACCCTTTAGAATAGAATCCGATCACCTTGGGCGCTTGCGAGCTGCCGGATTGCATGCTGCCAAATAGCTTATTGGCTTTCACTTCCCCTCCGAGCGCCAAACCAGGCGCTAAAAAGGTCATTATAACGGCGAGTGCCGTGAATATTTTTTTAGCCATTAGTTGCCTCGATTGTATTTCCCGTCCGAATGGACCCACTTCATTAAAATAAACCCGATTGCAAAAAGTAGCACAAGAGGTGTTACCCCCAGTCGCTGATCTCCCGTTAGAGCCGTCGTCAATGCGATTAGGAACGGAGCAAGAAATGCCGTCGCTTTGCCCGACAGAGCGTAGAGGCCGAATCCTTCCGTTATCCGTTCCGGATTCGATTGCCGAACAACCATCGTTCGCGATGCCGACTGGAGTACGCCGCCCGTTGCGGCGATAACGAGTCCAAAACAGAAAAACGCGATGTCTGGAAGAGCCGAACCATCGTCTATTGAAATCAGCAGCACTTCGTCGCGCGATACCGAGCAGATCAGCAGGGTAGCTGTCCCGAGAATCACGATGCACGTTTGGATTACTGGCTTCGGACCGTACCGTCGGTCCGCGAATCCGCCGGCGAAAGCAAAAATTGCGCCTGCGACTGTTCCCGCTATTCCGAACATGCCGACTTCAATGATCGTCCATTTTAGCACGCCGGTTGCGTAAATCCCGCCGAATGCCGCAATCCCGTTAAACGCATCGCGATAAAACATCGACGAAACCAGATATGCCGAGAAACTCGAGTTTCTTCGGAGGCTGGCGAACGTGCGCCGCAGTCCCTTCAACCCGTCAATCGCACCCTTGAGCAATGGAGTTGAAATTTTGTTCGGCGAAACCAAGGTTTCCCCGGTGCGGCGAGTGGTCCAGAGAAAAAACGGAATCATGAAGATTACGTACCAGACTGCCGTAAAGGGACCCGAAAACCGCGTGCCTTCTCGCGCGTCCGGGTCGAGACCGAAAGCCGGCAAGTTGCCCGCGAGCGTCCGGCCTGCATCGTTTTCCGCAAAGAAGACAAGAACCAGCAGCAATGACGTAAGGCCGCCAACATAGCCAAATGCCCATCCCGATCCCGAGATCAAGCCGATTTCATTTTTGTCGCCGAGCTCCGGAAGAATAGCGTTCGTGAAAACCGTGGCGAATTCGACGCCGACCAATCCGATGGCGAACGCCAGCAAAATAAGAGTTGCGTCGACAGTATCGGGCGCTGCCCACCAAAGCGCCGTAGCGCCGGCAACATACAGCGCCGAGAAAAACAGGATCCAGGAATTTCGGTTTCCGGCCGTATCGGCCCATGCTCCGAGAATTGGCGCCAGCGCGGCGATTAGCAAGCCGGACGCAGAAAGCATCCACCCCCATTGTTCCTGGCCAACCGTCGGGTCCGCGGCGACCGTCGAAGCGAAATAGGGACCGAATATAAAGGTCGTTAGGACGGTATGATAGGGCTGGGATGCCCAATCGAAGTGCATCCACCCCCAAACTCGCTTGCCGAAAATAGCCAAGACCCGTCCAATCCTCGATATTTAGCGCGAGCGCGCGCCTAAAGCCTTGAGCGATTTCGGAACTCGCGCGAACTTCATGCTACGCTCCGCGCCCGAATTGGGACGCAAGGCCATGCTTATTCAGTTTCGCGGCGGCGCTTTGATAAATCCCATGGTAAAAAACATTTCCGATGCGAATAATTCGCATTGGAATCAACGCAGCTTCTGCGCGTTTACATTTCATTATTTAGCACCATCGCGCTTGTTCCGTCGAATGCGCGCAGCTCCATTCTAGTCTATTGGAGTTCTATGCGGGCGATCCGACTTTTCTGCTCTACCGTCAATTTAAACACGAGTGAGAAAAATTGTCAACCGCCAATGAGCTTGGCACCTAATTTGAAACGGGCGGAAATTCTTGACGGGGCGTTTTCCTTTATTTCGGCGGATCCCATGCGCCGCAGGCGGTCTGCGCCCGCGTGAAGAAGCCCGGGAGCAACAGGCGGAAAAAGGGCGCGCCAGCATGCTTCCGGGGTTCGGATGCTTCGTTCCGAGCAACAGAATGGCCGACGACCTCGGCCGGCGCGCGGAGATGCTAGCGGCGGCGCAAGCGAATTATTGCGTCTGCGGCCATTTGTACGTGCATCTGCTTGCAATTTAACGAAGAGTTGCCTAAATAGAGTCGGCGTAATGCGGGTTGGATCTGGATTTATGAACACCTTTGCCGAATTGCTTCTTTTCATTCTTGACATCGCATGGGTGATTGTCCTCGCCCATGTGATCATGAGTTGGCTGATTGCATTTTCGGTGCTTAATGCCAGGCAACAGATTGTCGGGCAGATCTGGATCGCATTGGACAACTTACTGGATCCGGTGTATTCGCGCATTCGCTCGATTTTACCGCGAACCGGCGCAGTCGACCTTTCTCCAGTTGTATTATTGGTTGGAATCTACTTCCTAAGAATCCTGATCCGAAACAATTTGATGTTCTAGTCGCGAGGTTGCGAATCGCCGCTAATTAATAAACGGCGCGTCTTCGCCCCACAGCTCGAATACTCGCGCATCGCGGCCGCACCCTTTTCGGTAGCGCTTGTAGGCATCTGATTGGGGAATAATCCCGAAACGGGTAATTACGAGGTTGCTCCCCAAATAGTAGTCCTGGTGCTTGTCTTCCGCCGTGTAAAATTCCGCCGCGTCTCTTATTGGCGTTACTATGGCCATTCCCAAAGCTTTCTGCGCGGATGCCAGCGAAGCTTCCGCCGCCATTCGCTGCCTATCGCCGCTGACGAATACGGCGGTCGAATAGCTATGCCCTCGGTCGCAGAATTGACCGCCGTCGTCGGTCGGGTCCACGGACCTCCAATATAGGTCGACAAGTTCCTTGTAGGAGACCTTGTCGGGATCAAATGTGACCTGTACCGCTTCCAGATGCCCGGTCCCGCCTCTGGTCACTTGGCGATACGTCGGATCTTCCGTAGTCCCGCCCGTATACCCCGAAACAGTTTCCAGAACGCCGTCCACCCGATCGAAATCAGATTCTACGCACCAGAAGCAGCCGCCCGCAAAAACGGCGGTTTCCGTAGCGGCGCCGCTTGAGGAAGCCAGAGTGAACAGTCCAAGGAAAAATGCCGCCAGAGATCTGGTTGCTCCAGCTGCGAAATTCGTTCCGAATGCTCTTCGCATGATGAAACTCCGTCGCAAGCGGCGAGTGAAAACTCGCCGATAGTGTCGGCAATTATCTAGAGATGCAATTGGCTAAAAGCAACCTAATATGCGCAACAATTCCAGCATTGCCGTTCGAGGAGCCAGCGAAAAATTGGCGCACGGGGGCAATCCGGCGATTTCAGCCCGGAATGGGACCGCCTTCTACAGAAAATTAATTTCCGGAACGCAAAGCTGGAGGATCGCTCGGCAATCCCACGCGCGCGACCGTATCGGCAAGCAGAATGGAACTCGCCTAGCGCACCGCCCCGGCCGGCGATCTTGAACCCAGGCGGCTACCAAGCAGCTATTCCCCAATGCCTAAGCATCCGCGCGGCTTGCGCTTTCGGCCGCGTCGATGAACGCAGAAACGCCGCTCTGCGCCGAAGTACGAGAAGCGCTACAGCGACGCGCGCGGCGAGCGATGCCGGCCCGGGCCTTGAACTGCGACCCGAGCAGCAATGATTCCTTGCTCGGACCGCTTCTGAGCGGCATCGTCCAGTTTAGGGGATTGCGTCAACGGCTGCTCAATCGTTTTTGCCGTTCTGCAAGCAAGCGCAGTCGCAGCGCGTTCAACTTTATGAATCCCTGCGCGTCCTTTTGGTCGTAGGCGCCTTGATCGTCCTCGAAAGTAACTTGCTCTTGCGAGTATAGGGACTGGTCGGATTTCCTTCCGACAACATGCGCGGAGCCCTTGTAGAGTTTCAATCGAACAGAACCCGATACGTGCACCTGACTTTCGTCGATCAATGCTTGAAGCATCGCGCGCTCGGGACTGAACCAATAGCCGTTATAGATCAACTCGGCGTATTTCGGCATGAGCTCATCCTTGAGATGGGCGGCTCCCCGGTCCAGCGTTATTTGCTCGATTCCCCTATGCGCATGTAGCAAAATCGTTCCGCCGGGGGTTTCGTAGATTCCGCGCGATTTAATTCCCACATATCGGTTCTCCACGAGGTCCAATCTACCAACTCCGTGACGACGCGCGATTTCATTGAGTTCCAAGAGCAATCTTGCCGGCGATAGGGGCCTTCCGTTGACTGCGACGGCATCGCCTCGCTCGAAGGAAATCTCGACATATTCGGCATCGTCCGGCGCATCCTCGGGATCTACGGTTCGCTGGTAAACATAGCCGGGCGCTTCTTCCGACGGATCTTCTAAAACTTTCCCCTCCGAGGACGTATGAAGCAAGTTCGCATCGACCGAAAACGGCGCTTCGCCCTGCTTGTCCTTGGCAATGGGTATCTGATGCTTTTCGGCGAACTCGATCAATTTAGCGCGGCTAGACAAATTCCATTCCCGCCACGGAGCGACGATTCGAATGTCCGGGTTGAGCGCATATGCGGACAGCTCGAACCGCACTTGGTCGTTTCCCTTGCCGGTGGCGCCGTGAGCGATCGCATCCGCGCCGGTTTGCTCGGCGATTTCGATCAATCGCTTTGCGATCAGAGGTCGAGCGATTGAAGTTCCGAGCAGGTACTGTCCTTCGTACACGGTATTTGCGCGAAACATTGGAAACACGTAATCCCGAACGAATTCCTCTTTCAGGTCTTCAATGAAAATAGCGGTCGCGCCCATCATTTCGGCTTTGCGGCGGGCGGGCTCCAATTCTTCGTTCTGGCCCAAGTCGGCTGTAAATGTGACAACTTCCGCGCGATACTCGCTTTGAAGCCATTTCAGTATGATCGACGTATCCAGGCCGCCTGAATATGCTAGAACGACTTTCCTAGGCGCGTTCATCAAGTGTCTCCGAAATTGTTTCGGGAAGAGAAGGGCATCTATGCAATATTGATCGTCGGCGCAACCGGCAAGCAGCTGCGAGGGCCGGGACCGCATTTCATGCGGATGGCGCGATGTCGATTGGATGCTGCAAGCCGAGCAGCCGGATCCCGGGCTATTCCGGCGGCGAGCGGCGGATTGATCGCGAAAATCCGATCGGCGCCGCAACCGCGACAATGATATCATTGCTCGCTGGCCCGCGGTTTAGTCCGTGCCGGGTACAAGTTTCACATCCGCCCGTCGACTCGCTCCAGCCTAATTCAGTCGAGTTGGAGCCGGCTAGTTCCGGACTGGAAAGCAATGCGCTGCGAAGTAGGCGCACGGGAGAGGAGGAGCCACAACTCATCGGGGTCGGCCGGCTGCATAGGACGGTGGATGCACGCGTTTAGCCGATGTTCCTGCAGCTTTCGATTTATGTTGCGCCAAATTTAGGCGCGCGGCTCGAAGCCTTCCGCTGTTTCGCCGGAAAAGGTTGGCGACCGCCTTCGTGCGGTCGCATCGTAAGACTTGCATCGATTGGGCGCGGCACCTCCGGACGCTTGGCTTCTCGTCCGGAAATTCGGCTAGGAACGGACATGGCCTCGCGCGACCGAAGTTTTGCGACTTCGAAAATTCGTCGAGAAATATCTTGAGTTCCCGATCGATGCATAGGCGCGCATGACCGCTATGTTGCCGGGGTCGTCCAGGAGTTCAATTGCGAGCTCCACGGGCATCCAGTGGGCGGTGTGATATTTTTCTTCCGGCGGTCCCAAACGCCGAACCGGAATCGCGAGAAATACATGACAGACTTTTCGCGCCCATTGATCGTATTCGGGCAAATACGCGTAGCGCATGAAGCTGCAAAGCAATCGACCGGCGCCGATCTTCCATCCTGTCTCTTCCAGAACCTCTCGATGAAGCGCCGCCATCGGAGATTCTCCCGGATCGATAGCCCCGCCCGGAAGCTGAAATTCTGGAATCGGTTCCGCCTGATGAGTGATCAAGACAAGATCGTTCCTTGGCAGCAGCGCGTACGCGCCGATTCGTTCCTTGTAGTCGATTCCGGGAGCAACCGGTTCGCCAAATTTTGGAATCATGCGGCATCCGCCTCGCGCGAAAAATACCCTGTTGCCATATTCCGAGAATTCGCAATGATTGAAAAGCCTTAATCCTCGCGACTGGAAAACTATCCCGGCTCCTCAATGGCAATCGAATCCGTTTTACCCTTCCAGCTGGATAAGTCCGACATTCGAGGAAGAATCGTCCGTTTCAAGCATGTGCTCGGCAATATACTGAGTCGTAGGAACTATCCGCCAAGCGTGGAAGAGCTGGTTGCCGAAACTACAGTTCTTACAGCCGTAATCGGACAGACGATCAAGCTTCGCTGGAAGCTTTCCCTCCAGTTCCGGGGCGACGGGCCTGTCCGACTGATTGCCTCCGATTACTTTGCGCCCGATTCGATAGGCATGCCAGCAAGAATCAGGGTCTATTCCAGCTTCGACAACGAGCGTGTCGACCCGGTCGCGAGCTTGCCGTTCAAGGAGACGGGCCAAGGCTATTTCGCCGTTTTGATTGATCAGGGGCAGGGGCAAACTCCCTATCAGGGAATAACGCCGATCACCGGGACGACGATCGCCAAGTGCGCGGAAAGCTTCTTTGAACAGTCGGAGCAGCTGGCAACGCGCATAGTTCTGTCAACCGAAAGATCGCCGGACGGCAAAAAAATCTGCAAAGCGGGCGGAATTCTGGTCCAGCACATGCCCGATAAATCGCCGGGGCTAGAACCGCGCCCGGGACTCAACGGAAACGGCTCGATGCTGCATGCCGACGATTGGTCCCGCGTGAGCTGCCTTCTCGCTACTGCGACGAATAAGGAAATCGCCGGCGAGGACTCAACCCTGGAGACGCTGATTTTTCGATTGTTTCACGAGGAAGGCCCGAGGGTGTTCAATAAGCAGCCTGTGGAGTTCGGCTGCACTTGCAGCCCTGATAAAGTCCGGCGTAGCCTGTCCGTCTATTCCGCGAAGGACATTGCGACCATGACGACTGAACAAGGCACGGTCGATGCCGTCTGCCAGTTCTGCGGCGAGTCGTACGTTTTCGACCCTTCGAGCCTTGGCTTCGAGGCGCAAAGAGGCTGAATGCCTGGATTCGCGCTGATCGACCAAGTCAAATGCGCTCTTGAGGACTGGAACGAGACGACATCGGACCTTGACCTCATGAACGGCGAGGAGTTTCCCGCTGGCCGCCCGCTCAAGTCCGCGAGCGTGCTAATACCGATCGTCGCAAGGGACGACTCGGCCAATGTGATTCTTACCAGGCGAACGGCGACTGTAAGGCATCATGCCGGGCAGATTTCATTTCCCGGCGGGCGCAAGGAGGACCATGACCGCGGGCCGGCGGCGACCGCGCTGCGCGAAGCTCAAGAGGAAATCGGGCTTGATCCGCGAAATGTCGAAATCCTGGGGCAAGGCCCCGTTCACGAAACGGCGACCGGTTTCTTGATCACGCCGGTCGTCGGATGCGTGGCGTCCGATTTCACGCCGGTCCTGCAAATTGAAGAAGTTGCCGAAGTATTCGAGGTTCCCCTGAACTATCTGGCCGACTTGAGCAGCTACCGGATAGAATCTCTCGAATGGCGAAGCGCCAGGCGTTATTTCTACGTCATCGACTACGGCAGCTACCGAATATGGGGCGCGACGGCACGGATTCTGTTCGGACTGGCTGAACGTCTGAAAACCTGATGCGCCTGCGCGGTTCTTGGTACAAGGGAACCGAAGCGGGCGGCTTCGTGGAGCTTTTGGCCAAGCGCGGCTATAAAGCATTTTTCGTTGGCGGCTGCGTTCGAGACGATTTGCTGGGCGAGGATATCGGGGATATCGATATATCGACCAGCGCGGAGCCATCCCGGGTTCTTGAACTTGCGGAAGCGAATGGGTTCAGAACCGCTGTGCCCGGTATCGAATACGGCACGGTCGTGGTGGTTTCCGAAAGCGGCCGGTTCGAAGTTACGAGCTTCAGGCGAGATGTTGCAACCGATGGACGGCGCGCCTCGGTAGCTTATCACGAAGATTTGGAAGAAGATGCGCGACGGCGCGACTTTACGCTGAATGCGATTTACGCCGACCATTGCGGGCGCGTGCTCGATCCGATTGGCGGGCTTGCGGATCTTGAATCGAGACGAATTAAGTTTGTTGGCGATCCGCGAACTAGAATCGAGGAAGATTATTTGAGGATGCTGCGATTCTTTAGAATGGCCGCCCTATTCGGCGACCCCGGCGCCGCCTTGGACCCCGGCGGGCTTCAGGCGATCAAGGAATTGGCGGCGAATGTATCCGCATTGCCGCGCGAGAGAATCGGTCAGGAAATTCTGGGTCTGATGGCGGCGCCCGACCCGGCTGCCTGCGCGCGGAGCATGGTCGAAACGGGAATTTGGGATCTGCTGCTCCCCGGAACGGAACCAAGAGTCTTGCGCGATTTAGCCGAAATCGAGAGGCATCACGGAATCCGGCCGCGGCGCGGATGCCGCAACGCCGCAATTCGTCGCCTTGCCGCGGTAGGAAGCGCTTCCGTTGCCGAAAGGCTGCGAATAAGCCGCAAGCTGGAACAGCGCTGGCGAATTTTGCGTTCGCATATAAACTCGCGATTGGGAGTTGCTGCGCTTGCGAATGCGCTAGGCGTCGGAATGGCGACCGATGCTGCGCTCGTTCGCTCCGCCGTCGGCGGACTTGCAGTGGAGGAGAATTTTGAATTCGAACTGGAGCGCGGCGGAAGGACGGAATTTCCGGTGAGAGCGCGCGACCTCATGCCAACTCTGCGAGGGGCGGAGCTCGGGAGGGCGATGCGCGGAATGAGGCAGGCGTGGCTTGCTTCCGACCTGAAAATGAGCCGGAACGAACTGCTGAGTTTGAAACTGGATGGAGTCGGTTCGAAATCCTCCTGAAGCCGGGGTCCCGAAACAATGCCTTCAGGCCGATGTTCCGGCAATATTGCGCCAAGCCGGCCGAAAGAGATGATTCGCATCTAGCCGAGATGTGGCCTTTGGGAATTCGCCTGGAATGCCATTGGCCGTTCGGAAGCAAATCCGAACGCAATGCGTTTGAAACACAGAACCGCGCGCCGTGAGGCGGTTTTGTCGACCGGAGTTGATATTCTCCTGAAGGAAGTATTCATGAATTTATTTGACGCGCGTCTTCCAAGCGCGCGCGGGGGAGCTCTGGCGGCATGTTTCGATTTTTTGAAAACCTAGTCGACCCGTACGCGTCCTATGCGGATTCCGATTCGCCGCCGCGCAAGCTTGTTCCGTTCATGCTGGAGTATTCTCGGCCGTTTTCCAGAATCTTCATTCTCGCCGCAATTTTTTCGACTCTGACGGCTCTGGTCGAGATCGGGCTCATTTACTACATGGGACGGGTCGTCGATCTGCTTTCGGTAGCCGAAGCCGGAAGCTTCTGGCCGCAGTACTGGCTCGAACTGCTACTCATTGCCGTATTCCTGCTCGCAGTTCGACCTGCGGTGCAGGCGGCAACTCTTGGAATTCTCAACAACGGCATTCTGCCGAATTACGGAACGCTGTTCCGTTGGCGAGCGCACCGCCAAGTGCTTCGCCAGTCGGTCGGATGGTTCGAGAACGATTTCGCCGGCCGTATTGCAAACCGCATCATGCAAGCGCCGCCGGCTGCCGGCGATGCGGTCTATCAGGTGTTCGACGCCATGACCTTTGCGCTGGCATACGTCGTCGGCGCTATTGTCCTGCTCTCCGATTCAGACGTCGCTCTCGCGATTCCGCTGATTGCCTGGCTGGCGCTCTACGGATGCCTGATGCGCTGGACGGTCGCAAATGTCGGACCTGCGTCAAAGGCGTCTTCGGACGCGCGTTCGGAGACGACGGGCCGCATCGTCGACAGCTACACCAACATTCACTCGGTAAAGCTTTTCTCCTACCACGATCACGAAATCCAGTACGCAAAGGAATCCATCGAGAAGACGCGCCGCGTATTCGCGCGCGAAATGCGCATCTACTCGTCCATGGAATTAGCTCTTACTCTGCTAAACGGCGCCTTGCTCGTCGGCGTCGGCGGCTGGTCAATCATCCTTTGGTCGCAAGGGCAGGCTACAGTCGGAGCAGTCGCAGCCGCCTTGGCTCTAGCGCTTCGCCTGAACGCCATGACCGGATGGCTGATGTGGTCCCTGACATCCTTTTTCCGAGCTCTCGGAATCGTTGAGGAGGGGCTGGAAACGATCGCGGAACCCATCGACTTGGTGGACAGTCCCGGCGCATCCGAGCTCGTGGTCGGCAAGGGCGAAATCCGATTTGAAAACCTGGCGCACCATTACGGCAAGACCTTCGGCGGGCTGGCGGGAATTAATCTCGTCATCGCTCCCGGCGAGAAAGTCGGGCTGGTCGGGAGGTCGGGAGCCGGAAAATCAACCCTTGTCAAGCTGCTGCTGCGATTTTACGATATCGAATACGGTCGGATCGAGATCGACGGGCAGGATATCGCCCGGATAACTCAGGACAGCCTGAGAAAGTCGATAGGGTTGGTGGCGCAGGAAAGCTCGTTGCTTCACCGGTCCATTCGGGACAATATTCTCTACGGCAATGGCGATGCCTCCGAAAGCGAAATGGTTTTAGCGTCCAAGCAAGCTCAGGCTCATGACTTTATTCTGGAAGCGCGAGATTCGGACGGGCGAACCGGATACGATGCGCATGTCGGCGAGCGCGGCGTGAAACTTTCGGGCGGTCAAAGGCAGCGTATCGCATTGGCTAGGGTCATTCTCGAGAATGCGCCGATTTTGCTGCTCGACGAGGCGACTTCGGCGCTGGATTCGGAATCCGAGGCAGCTATACAAAAATCTCTTTACGGCATCATGGAAGGAAAAACGGTAATTGCCATCGCGCATAGGCTCTCGACGCTTGCGAACATGGACAGGATCGTCGTGATCGAGGAAGGCCGGGTCGTCGAGGAGGGCGATCACGCGACTCTTCTAGCCAAAGGCGGCCTATACGCGATTTTCTGGAACAGGCAGGCGGGCGGATTCATAGGCGTCGAAGCGGAGGCGGCGTGAGATACGCGGACCTAATCGACCCTTTCGAACCGGTATCGGACCCTCCGCCGAAGACTTTAGCGAAGTTCTATATCTGGTGCCTCAAGGGATCGCTGCCGGTTATTTTCGCGGGCGCGGCGATTTCGATGATCGCCGGGTCTGTCGAAGTATGCACGGCCTGGCTGCTCGGCCTTGTTATCGACAGCGCCTTGACGACGGAAAAGGAAGCGCTTTTTTCCGACAATACGCTGCTGATCGGCGGCTCCATCGCTTTTTTTCTACTGCTTAGGCCATGCATTTTCGGCGCAAGCTCGGCCGTTTCTTCGATTCTGGTCATGCCCAACGTGTCCGCCCAGGTGCTCTCGCGCCTTCACAGGCACACGATGAGCCAGGCGGTCGAGTTTTTCGACGACGATTTTGCGGGTCGCATTGCTCAGAAGCAGCTGCAGACATCGCGCGCAATCGCCGATACCGTTGTTGAATTCATAAATGTCGTTTCATTCGCGGTCGCATCGCTAATCGGGTCGGTACTGCTTCTGACCACGATAAACGTCTGGATTGCGCTCGTGCTGTTTGTTTGGCTTGTCGGCTACGCGCTCCTCATTCGATGGTACTTGCCCTTGATTCGCTCCCGGTCTCGCAGCCGCGCGGGCGCGAGGTCCAATTTGAGCGGCCAAATCGTGGATACCATTACGAACATCAAGACGGTTAAGCTGTTCGCTCACGGTAGCCACGAAGACGGCGCCGCTCTCGATGCGATGCACAGATTTCGGCTGAAGGCGCAGGATTTCGGAGTGGTAGCTTCTTCGTTCCGCTTTTGCCTGATTGCGCTTTCAGGCTGCCTGCCCGTTGTTCTTGTCGGCGGCGCGCTCATACTTTGGACCCGCGGCGAAGCTACGGCCGGAGATATCGCGGCGACCGGCGCAGTGTCGCTTCGCATCGCTCAGATGTCCGGCTGGGTCAGTTTCGTTCTGATGGCGGTTTATTCCAATATCGGCGAAGCGGAAGACGGAATGCAGACGCTGGCGAAGAGCAGGAAAATCGTCGATCGACCGAATGCGAAGGCGCTTTCTCAAGCAAGGGGCGAAATCGCCTACGAGTCGGTTTCCTTCAGTTACGGGCGGCCTAGCGGAGGGCTGGTCGATGTAAGCTTGAATATCGAAGCCGGAGAACATGTTGGCATCGTTGGCGCCTCGGGCGCCGGAAAGTCGACGCTGGCTGCCTTGCTATTAAGGCTCTACGAACCTGAATCGGGACGGATTACCGTTGATGGCTGGGACCTGAGAGACATTACGCAGGAAAGCCTAAGAAGCCAGATCGCGATGGTTACGCAGGAAACAGCCATGTTCAATAGGCCCGCGCTCGACAACATCCGGTATGGCCGTCCCGAGGCGACTCGAGAAGAAGTTGTCCAAGCGGCCAAGAAAGCGGAAGCCGACATGTTTATTCAAGATCTTAAGGATCATTTGGGTCGCAAGGGGTACGGCGCCTACCTGGGCGAGCGCGGAATCAAACTATCCGGCGGGCAGCGCCAACGCATCGCGTTGGCGCGCGCGGTTCTGAAGGATGCGCCGATCCTAATTCTTGACGAGGCGACATCCGCGATGGATTCAGCGCTGGAAGCTTCGATCCAGGATGCGCTTATCCGCGTCATGGAGAAAAAAACCGTCATTGCGATCGCGCACCGGCTGTCAACGATAGCGCGGATGGACCGAATAATTGTTCTCGACAACGGCCGCGTCGCGGAACAGGGCGGCCACGGAGACCTCATTTCGAAGGGAGGGTTGTTTTCGCTGTTCTGGAATCGGCAGTCGAACGGCTTTATCGGAGTTGACCGCGCCGCGGAGTGACCGGTCTCAGGGCTCGATGCAATTTCCTTTATCATCGGCGAACGGGCGATAAGCGGCGCTTGGCCCGGCGGAGATGGCGGCCTCGTGAACATGCCCGGATTTCCGTTGGCCGGAATTGCCGAAGCGGAATGCGCCGGCCGCTGAATTCCGAAGGAATCCGCTGTCGAAACAGCCGTCCGGCTTGCATTTTCAAATCGCATCCGCAGGCACGGCTTTCGCCGTGCATGAGCCGACGCCGCCTACCCGGAATTCACTTTCGAGGATTTCGCCTTGATTCCCTCGTCGTTCCCGATCACTTGCCGCGTTCAATTGCGAATTTTGCGGCTTCGCGCAAGTCATGCGCTTTCGCGCCGTACGGATCCAGCGCGCCGCATGCTTGCTCGACAAGCTTTCGCCCGGTTTCCCTGGCCGCTTCGATGCCAAGCAGCGAAACCAGCGTGGCCTTTCCGGCGCCGGCATCCTTTCGCAGCCGCTTTCCCGCTACGGCGGGGTCGCCTTCGGCATCGACAATGTCGTCGGCAATTTGGTAGGCAAGTCCAAGCGCTTCCGCAAATTTGCGCAATGGAGCGTCGTCATCCCGAGCCAGGCGCGGCCCGGCTTGCGCCGACCAGCAGAGAAGAGACCCTGTTTTTCGGGATTGCAATAATTCGATTTCTTCGCGCGTTGGAGGCGTTTCAGCCGATTCGGCGGCAATATCGAGCGCTTGGCCCAGCGCGATACCGGATGCTCCGGCCGCCAGCGCGAGCGAGCGAACCAGTTCCGCGCGCACGTCGCCGTGCGGCGAAGTTTCGGCCTCGGCTAGAATCTGGTAGGCGAGCGACTGCAAGGCGTCGCCTGTCAGGACGGCAAGGGATTCATTCCATTTCTTGTGAACGGTTGGCATGCCCCTGCGCAATTCGTCATTGTCCATGCAAGGCAGGTCGTCGTGAACGAGCGAATAGCCGTGGAGGCATTCGACGGCGGTCGCCGCCCGGACCGCCTGTTGCGCGGGAACGTCGTGGAGCTTGCTGCCGGCGAGGACGAGGAAGCCGCGCATCCTCTTTCCGCCGGCAACGGCATAGCGCATCGCATCGACAAGATCGTGCGGGCCGAACTCCCGGAATATCGACGACAAGCAGTCGTCGATCGAAGACTGTGCCTCTTCAAGCCGCCGAAGAAACACCGGGCAATCAAGTTTATTGCAATTTCATATCATGCAAGGCGACGGGCTTGCCTCCGGCATGCTCAATGATTTGAACTTTTTCCTCTGCCGCCTTGAGCGTCGTTTCGCAACGCAACTTGAGCTCGTTTCCGCGTTCGAATAGCTGAATCGATTCCTCGAGAGGCGTGCTTTCCGATTCGAGCTTGCCTACGATGTCCTCAAGTTCCTTAAGGGC
This sequence comes from Albidovulum sp. bin36, assembly GCA_002238565.1. Taxonomy (GTDB): domain Bacteria; phylum Pseudomonadota; class Alphaproteobacteria; order Rhodobacterales; family Rhodobacteraceae; genus JAPPFL01. The sequence continues at coordinate 91,155 of MPMP01000002.1, read as the reverse complement.
TTGCTCGAAAGACATGCTCGAAATATCGTCGCTCGCGGTCATTGGCTTCTCTCCATTAGTGCCTTGACGTGCGCGGCGGCGGATGCCGCAAGCGCCGTTAGGTCGTATCCGCCCTCAAGAGTCGAAACGACTCGTCCTTGAGAATGCGCGTCCGCTATATCGCAAATCACGTGGGTTGCCCATGAAAAATCATCTTCCTCCAGATCTATCGACGCGAGAGGGTCGCGTCGATGCGCGTCGAATCCAGCCGAGATTATGATCAAGTCGGGAGCGAAATCATTCAGTTTCGGGATAATCACATTTTCCAGAGTAATGCGAAAGTCCAACCCGTTCGATCCCGGCGGCAGCGGCGCGTTGACGATTTGGCCGAATGCGCCTGTTTCGGAGGCTTTGCCCGTTCCGGGATATAGGGGAATCTGGTGGGTCGAGGCGAACATTGCGCGGGGTTCGTTCCATAGCAGATCGCTCGTGCCGTTGCCGTGGTGAACGTCGAAATCGACAACCGCGACTTTCTGGAGGCCGTGGTGCTCCAGAGCGTGCAACGCCCCGATGGCGGCATTGCCGAAAATGCAAAACCCCATGGCTCGTTCGGTTTCCGCGTGATGCCCCGGAGGGCGCACGGCTGCGAACGCGTTTTTCACTCGCCCCGCCATAACTAGATCTACGGCTTCGACATTTGCTCCGGCCGCTCGCAGCGCGGCATCGAGCGATCGTGGGCTTGCATGCGTGTCCGGGTCGAGGCTCGCGGTTCCCCTCGCGGGAATCGAATCCCGAATTTTCTCGACGTATCGGTCGGGATGCGCGCGGCGGAGGCAGGCATCAGGGCAAACAGGAGCGGAAATTCGCAAGGCCGCGCCAAACTTGGGGTCGTCCAGGGCGGTCATAACCGATCTGAGTCGAGCCGTTCGTTCCGGATGGCCCGACGGGGTTTCGTGCTCTAGGCAGTCCGGATGCGTTATTATTGCGGTGGACATGTTCCTTAAATCCCTGATTGCGGCGTCCGCCGTTCGATTTTCGGCGCGACTTTCCAGTTGGCGGCAGGCTCGCGCCGTCCGCATCGGAAGCGGACCAAGGCTAACTCGTTAGTCGCGATTCGATTAATCGGGCAGAAAGGCATAGCCAACGCCGCGAACAGTGCGAATAAATCGCGGCTGGCGGGGGTTTTCCTCGATCTTTCTCCTAAGCCGAGAAATCATAACGTCGACGGCTCGAAAGCCTTCTTGCCCGGGTTCCGAATTGGTGTGGGCCACGAAAAATTCGCGCGGAACGGTCTCGTTCGGCGATTTCGCGAACCTGCGCAGAATTGATATGTCGTTCTCGGTCAGATGGACTAGTTTTTCGCCGCGCCAAAGCTTCCCCTGCCGAAAATGGAAGTTGAACTCGCCGAACTTCAGGATTTCAAGTTCAGCTGGATCATCGCCCTGCTGCGCGCTTCGCCGGAGCACGGCATTTATTCTGAGCACCAGTTCCTCGGGGTCGCACGGCTTCTGGATGTAGTCGTCGACTCCCGTCCGCAATCCTTCGACCCGCGCTCCGCTCGAATCTCGCGCAGTCAGCATGATTATCGGCATCGTTTCGCCGTTGCGGACCAGTCTAGCGGCAAATTCGAGACCGCTTTCGCCGGGCATCATTACGTCTAGCACCATTAGGTCGAAACGGAGCACGCTCAATTTCCGCTCCGCTTCCGATGCATTTCGGCTGGTCGCGCACAAAAAGCCGTTGCTTTCAATGCATTGCTTTAGCAACGACCGAATTCGATCATCGTCGTCTACGAGCAATATGTACGGCAAAGGCTTGTTGTCCGGCATCAATTTCGGGAATCCCTCGTGTTATTGTAGCCCCTGTATCTGGGCTCCATGAGCTGATCGAGGACTTCGCGGAACCCGGCGACCGCTTCGGGACCCGCCGCCCGGTACGCGGCGCGCATGCGGCGCCTTTGAGCATGGGAAAGTTCTTTTTCGAGCCTTTTGCCTTCGTCCGATAGAAAGAGGTGCCGAGTTCTTCTGTCGATGGTCCCGGCTCTGGATTCAACCAGTTTGTCGGCAATTAGCCTGCGCAAAACCCTGTTGAGCGATTGCTTGGAAACGCCCAGGACCTCCAATAGGCCGCCGACTGTCGTTCCGGGGTTCCCGTTTATGAAGTGAATAGCGCGGTGATGGGCGCGTCCGTAGGCGTGCTTCACGAGAATTTTGTCGGGATCGCGAGTAAAGCCTCGATAGGCGAAAAACATTGCTTCTATCCCTTTCCTAAGCTGGTCGTCGGTCAAGAAAAGCAGATCCTCTCGCCCGGGACCTTTCGAATTCCCCGCCTCGCGCATCAAGCCTCCCGCAAATCGCTTGCAAACGGCTTTTATTTTATGTCAGCTTTGTTGACGTTGCAAGCTTGAATCGCTAGACAGTTCCGCCGGACCAGAGCAGTAGTTTAACACTTCGCAATCAAATATGCCCGAAAGGAATAAATTCATGGCCGATTCCTACGATGATCGCGACGGCTTTATTTGGCTCAATGGCGAGCTGGTGCCGTGGCGAGATGCCAATGTGCACATATTGACTCATGCAATGCACTACGGCTCCTCCGTATTCGAAGGAGAGCGCGCCTATTCCGGCAAGATCTTCAAAGGCAGGCAGCACAGCGAGCGCCTGGTTGAGTCGGGCCGCCTGCTGGATATGGAAATCCCGTATTCACTGGACGAAATCGACGGGGCGAAAGCGGAAACCATGGCGGCCAACGGCATGAAGGATTGCTACGTTCGTCCGATCGCGTGGCGTTCGTCCGGCACGGACATGGGCGTTGCGGCGCGCGCCAACAAGGTTTGCATGGCGATAGCGACCTGGGAGTGGGGCGCCTATTACGGAGATGCGAAAATGAAAGGCGCCGCGCTCGACATATCCCGCTGGAAACGGCCCAGTCCCGAAACCATACCTTGCCGCGCAAAAGCGTCGGGGCTCTACATGATCTGCACGATTTCCAAGCATGAAGCCGAAAACAAAGGCTGTTCCGATTCAATGATGATGGACTATCGGGGATACGTTGCCGAAGCGACGGGGGCCAATGTATTCTTTGTCAAAGGCAATGAAGTCCATACGCCGCTCCCAGATAGCTTCCTAAACGGTATTACGCGCCAGACGGTTATCCAGCTGTTGCGGGAATTCGACGTAACAATTCATGAACGTCATATTCGACCCGAGGAAATGGAGGGTTTCGAACAATGCTGGCTGACGGGAACGGCCGCCGAAGTTACGCCGGTCGAAAAAATCGGCGGCTACGCGTTTGACACCGGAGACCTTACGCGGAAAATTGCGAGCGCGTACGAAGAACTGGTCCGTTCGTAGACTTATCGACGCGGCGTCCAAGGCGCATCAAGCGGAGTTCCCGCCGGCGCGCGCTTAATTCGGCGCCGGAACGCCGCCGCTCATGATTTTCGTGAACCATTCGGAATCCATGTTTCCGCCGCTAAGGATCACCGCGACTTTCCCGTGCCCTGCGCTGTCCCGCTCTTTGCGCAGCGCCGCCAGCGACGCCGCGCCCGCGCCTTCCGCTAGATTGTGCGTGGTTCGATAGAGCAGGCGAATAGCGGCGGCAACTTCCGCGTCCGATACCGATACGACCCTGTCGGCTCCCCTGGAATAGATGGCCAGCGCTTCGGGAACGGTGACCCTGACTGCGATGCCGTCGGCGAATGTCTTTGCGGCATTCGTATCTATCGGCTTTCCGGAGTCGAAGGAAAGTTTTACCGCCGGGGCGTTTTTCGCGACGACTCCGACGATTTTGGCGTCGAGGCCGAGTGCGTCGCGAGCTGCGATCAAGCCGCAAATTCCCGAACCGCAGCCAATTGGAACATAAACGGTATCCAAATCGGGGATTTCCCTGAATAATTCCAGCCCGTACGTCGACACGCCCCGAACAAGCTCTCTGTGGAACGGCGGAACATTGAACAAATTATCCTTGGCCGCCATTCGTTCGGCTTCTTGACGAGCCTCGTCGTAATCCATGCCGAATTCGATTAGCTCCGCGCCGAATCCTCTCATCGCGGCATTTTTTTCGACTGAATTCCCGTGCGGGACAAGAATTCTGGCCTGCATGCCGAAACATTTCGCGGCGCGCGCGATGCTTTGGCCGTGATTGCCTCTAGTGGCGGACACTACGCCTTGTATTTCCGGATGCTCGCGTCGAAGCCATTGCGACAGCGTTATCCCGCCCCTGACTTTGAATGCTCCGATCGGCGAATGGTTTTCATGCTTAACCCAGACTTGCGCGCCGATTGCTTCGGTCAACAGCGGCCAGCGATACTGAGGAGTCGGCTTCATGAAGCCGTAAACAAGTTCGGCGGCGGATTCGATGTCATTCAGCGTAAGTGGTTCCATGCATACCGCCATTCCTAGTTGCGTCAATCCGGCGAACAGCCGCGCCGCTCGCGGTTGCGCCGTTTCCGTTTTCCAATTAGCCGACGGGAGCCGATATGAAAACAGGCTCGACGCCTCAAGAGCAGCGTTCGCCGCCGCTTGGAATGCCGCGCCGGCGCGTTCGGCTCCGGCCGGGCCCGCTCGATTGTCGTCCGGAGTGACTTTTCGCATCTTGCGGAAGAAACGCCGCCTAATTTCCCCCGACGTCTTGAGAAGGCAATTTCCGAATGCTATATTTGACGCAAAGACGCGGCGCTAGCCGCCATCTCGCGATCCAAAGGAGGAATTAACCCTGTCGCGAATCGCATTTGCGGTCAATAATTCGACCGAAGGCAACGGCAAGTCCGACAATTCTGAAAGCAAGTGGAATTGCGAACTGCTAGACAAAATCCTGGAATCTCTAGACCAAGACAAGGCCGAGGAAGTCGTTACAATCGATCTGCGCGGAAAAACCGAAATCGCGGACTACATGGTGATCGGTTCGGGACGATCTTCCAGGCAAGTCATTTCGATAAGCGAAAAGCTTGTCGAGAGACTGAAGCGCGGACTTGGATGTGCGGCGAGCGTCGAAGGAAAGGATCAGGGCGACTGGGTCCTGATCGATGCCGGAGACGTTATCGTGCATATTTTTCGGCCGGAAGTAAGGGAATTCTATCAGCTTGAAAAATTATGGATGTCTCAGTCTCCGCCTAGTTCCGCGCGGGAATGAAAATCGTCATTTGCGCGGTCGGGCGACTTCGCTCCTGTCCGGAGACGGACATAGCCGAAGACTATCTGAATAAATTCGGCGGAGCCGGCAAGACGAGAGGGATCGGTCCGGCTTCAATTTCAGAAGTCGACGCAAGGAATGGCGGGAGCGAGGAAGAAGCCAGGCTGCTAGTCCGAAAAATTCCCAAGGGCGCCGTAAGGTGCGCTCTGGATGAACGCGGCGCGAATTTAAGCAGCCCGGAATTTGCCGATCTACTCATGAAGTGGAGGCTCGAAGGCCGCCCGTCGGCGGCATTCTTGATTGGCGGCGCCGACGGGCTGGTCAAAAGGCTATTGGACGAATCGGATTTCGCGATTTCGTTCGGGCGGATGGTTTTTCCGCATGCGCTGGCGCGCGCGATGCTTGCGGAGCAACTCTACAGGGCGGCGACCATACTGAACGGCTCGCCGTATCATCGCTATTGAATTCGCCGGCGAGTCAATCGGTCGCCAAGCGAGGCTGTTAGAAGCGGGACTCAATATTGCAAAAAACGATCGCCCTTTGCATTCTCGACGGATGGGGAACAAGAGCTGAAACCGCCGGCAATGCGGTTGCCCTAGCCAATACGCCCGCATTTTCAAGTCTGCTGGAAAACAATCCTTCCGCATCCCTGTCGACGAGCGGGCATTCGGTGGGCCTCCCCGACGGGCAAATGGGGAATTCGGAAGTGGGGCATTTGCACATTGGCTCCGGCCGCACGGTCTGGATGGACATTGTCAGGATCGACAAGGCGCTGTCGGACGGAACTTTTTTCGACATGCCGGCCTTCGAGCAATTTTGCGGAACCCTGGCCGATAGCGGAGGAACGGCGCACCTGGTCGGGCTCATTTCCGACGGCGGCGTGCACGGAGTCTCCCGGCATGTTTCAGCGGTCGCAGCCCGCCTGGACGGAATTGGCATTCCAACGGCGGTGCATGCGGTAACCGACGGGCGGGATACTCCTCCGCGCTCGGCGCTGGGTTACTTGCGCGAACTGGAGCGCGAGTTGCCCGACACAGTCCCGATTGCGACTGTCTGCGGTCGCTACTTCGCCATGGATCGCGACAGGCGCTGGGAGCGAGTTAGAAAAGCTTGGATGGCGATCGCTTGCGGCAAGGGGGCGAACGCTTCGACGGCGGAAGGCGCAATACGGGATTCATACGGCAATGGAAAATCCGATGAATTCGTAGCTCCCGCGATTATCTCGGGATACGAGGGAATGTCCGATAGCGACGGCGTATTTTTAATGAATTTTAGAACCGACAGAGCAAGGCAACTCGCATCGGCGCTGGCGGATCCGGAATTCTCGGAATTCACTGAAGCTCACAGGCCGCGTTTGTCGGCGGCGCTGGGAATGGTCGACTACTTCGGAGAGCCGCGAGACTGGATGGATTCAGTTTTTCAAAAGCAGCGGGTCGCCAACACTCTCGGCGCTTGGACGTCGCGGAACGGATTTACCCAGTTCAGGCTGGCGGAAACGGAAAAGTATCCGCATGTAACCTACTTCCTGAATGGCGGAAAGGAGCGGCCGTATGCGGGGGAGCACAGGCACATGGCGCAGAGCCCAAAGGTTGCCACCTACGATCTGGCTCCTGAAATGGCCGCCGAGGAAGTGTCTCGAGAGTTTGTCAACGCGATCAGGCGAGGCTATGGCCTGATTGTCGCAAATTTCGCGAATCCCGACATGGTAGGGCACACTGGAAATCTTGGCGCTGCTATCAAGGCATGCGAGGCGGTGGACAGGGGGCTAAATCTCGTGCTCAACGAGATGGAGAAAGCAAACGGCACAATAATCGTGACGGCGGACCACGGAAATTGCGAACTGATGATCGATCCCGAAACCGGCGAGCCTCACACGGCCCATACGACTTTTCCGGTTCCGGTGGCGATTTCCGGCGCCGAGAGCGGCGTTCGACTTCGCGACGGAACTCTATCCGACCTCGCGCCAACGCTTTTCGAGCTTATGGGCATCGACCCGCCGCCGGAAATGACGGGACGCAGCCTGCTCGCCAAGTAGAACGGGAGTGCGGAGAATTTCTCGCGAAGCCGGAATGTGAAGTGGTATATATTAAGTTGCGCATTCGATTGCGCTGCTCGCCATCCCGGATAGAACGGGCGGCGATTCGAACTGATGTCGACCGGTCGCAGCGGGGCCAGCGCAAATTCGTCGAGGCTCGGCACGTGCCATTGGAATTTCGCAACATGATCCCATCCTCTAACTCGGTTTTGCTCGTCAGGTTGCAGGATCGAACAAAGGCAACAGTCTGCCTGTATTCAAGGGACATGCCAAACCGTCCCTAGATTTGCTTAAGAAGCAGATCGTGCCATGCCTTTCGCGCCGATTGATCCTGATGATTTAGCAGAGCGTCAAAGACATTCTCCCCATGGGTACCAAGATCGAAGAGTCTTCCCTGTGCTCCCTCAATCGGCAAAGCCTTGCGCGGGCCAAAACGCTCCGCGCACAAGTAATGAAAACCGGCCACCCGTGGCGTGCTAGAGGGCGCTCCGTTGAACAGTGCCATCCCACCGCTCGCCATTGAGCGAAGGGCTTCCTATATCGTGTCAGGCTTGCTCCAAATGCGTCGGAGGAATCGATGTCTACACGCCAAATCGCCACAAATGTAGGATAACCGTCTGCTTTGAGATCCAGTGAAATTTTGTCCTCGTCGGCAGAATTGAAGACGATATCAACCGCTCTCCCGATATCCACCAAACCTCCAGACAACGAGACTCGTAAATCAGAAAAAGCGCCGAGAAGGCAAATCTGTCGCAGGGTCAAAAGTGCTTGGACAATACTGCTTTTACCGGCGCCATTAACGCCCGCTAACAGGGTTAGCCGTTCTAAAGGAACGTGCTCGCTTCTAAAGCACTTGAAATTTTCCAGGCTTAATTCTCTAATTTCGTGAGGGGATTTCCTTCAGCACATTTGCAATCAGATCCTCAATCGTGCCAAATCGCTTGTGCACTTTCCGGACGGTTCCTGTCGATGTAGAGATCGAGTCTTCAAAAATTGAATCGGTGCGCATCAACTCCATAAAGGCCTTCTTGACTGATTGTTTTCGCTCAACCAGCAAGCTTTTCTGACGAGCGTCAAGCCTCGCCAGATTTACACTCCATACCTCGAATAGTGCTTTGCTCACCGGCCTGCGAGTGCCGTTTTCATCATAACGTTTTCGGAATGCGTCGGTATCAAATATCTCTGCAGCTGTTCCCATAGCTTCCCTTAAGTTAGCACTTAATTCTTTGAGCCCTGCCTCTCCGATGCCATTGATTTGACGCATCGCTTCGCCAAGGTAGGCATCCAAGTCGTTTCTCTTATACAGGTGCCAGTCGTTCAAGTGGAATGCTGAAAAACGCAATATGCATTCTTGTGCATCCATGCGGGCATCGCTTACACTACGAGCGGTGGCTCGTTGGAATGCACCGTCGGCAACCATGGAAGCCAAGAATTTTCGCGCTGGACCTTTATACAAGGCATTTCTAATTTCCTGTCCTTTTAATGGAAGCCCCCCTGTATTGAGCCGCTTAAAGATGTTTATCATGACTTCGTCCGGGGTGCCGGGCTGTATAATATTCAGTACGAGCGAGGTGTCTTCGATGCGACGTCGCATTGATCGGGGAAGCATTGAGAAGCTCATACCTTCAAGCTTATTTAGATACTCCAGCCCGGTCAGGGGGAACTGTCCCGACTTAAAATCGTGGATAATCGTTAGTCGTTGAAGGCCGTCAACAACCGACCAATTGTTATCCTCGGTCGCAGCGACATAGAATACAGGCAGTGGGATGCGTAGGAGAATCGATTCAATAAGCTGCCCCTTTCTATGTGGTTTCCATAGACGCGCACGGCGTTGAAATTCTGGGGCAAGGTCTATTTCGCCGAGATTTATTCTCTTAAAGAGTCGTTCTATGGTCTTCGGCTCTGTCGTCACACGTATTTTGTTGGGATCAAAAGGATGAGTCAATTTATCGTAGTAGTCATCAACTTGCTCTTCCTCGACACCATGGTCTTCCTCGACGGCTTGGGTCACTTCTTCGGAGCTTGATAGATTAGACAATTAACGCATTCCCTTCTTCTCCGTCGGATTGGCGTGATCGATCCAAGTTTATTCGCTCCCACCGCATATTAGGATGGGCGGTTCGCAATCCAAAGTTAGCCTAGACGAAGTCCATCGCGAGGGGCCATTCAATCCAAGCAAGGTGTTTTCCAAGTTTAGCTTGGCCAACGATACCATTTCCATTTCTGATTTATGAGGTATGCAGTGCAAGAAGCTGCATTCGGACTTCTGTCTTGGGTGCCTCGTGTTGGACGATGGCTTGATTCCGTTGCTCGATGAGTGCTCCTGTCCGATCTGGTTTAGCAAACGGACCGACCTCCCGGTACAACGGATGTGGCTACCAGGGCCGATCGCAGCCCTTGCGCGATTCAGGCTGGCAGGTCAACGACAACTATAAAATACACGGATTCGGGAGCCTGGGCTAAGCTCACATGGCGCCACATTTACGTCCGGCCGGAGGTCATTGCCGTGCGCGACAGCAAAAGCCCGCCCGGTTTCGTCCCGCAACGCGTCCTCGACGTCGCGTGTACTCAAGCCACGTCTCAGCACCTCCATTGCCAGATCCTTTAAGTGCCTAGGTCCAAACCGGGCACCTGGCGCTCATTTGTTCGCCAACCGCCCCTTGCGGCGTATCCGCGCTTGGGCGGACCTTGCAAATATACGAATTCACGACCTTCACCTCTCTTATGCGGCATTGCGTATTAGGGGCAACGTCCCGGCATTTCGCGATTAACCGAATCTATCGCCGGCTTGGGCCGCACACCTGATTCTCTCACGAAAATTTGCTCGACAAGCCGCCGGACGGAGCGGTAGCGGTTCCGAAAAGACGACGCAAGTCGCGAAAAAGAGCAGTGGCAAGCAGGCGATGCGCCCACGACCGCATTCGGGGATTCCGGTCCACCGACCGATCCGGCTTCCCTTTCGGAGAAAGCTTTCGTCCGGCGGATCAGCGGAAATTCAGTGCTCGCAAGGCGGCTCGCCGATTGAGACGGCCGGATTGCCGAGCTTCTTGCGAGGATCCCGAAGCCGGGCGACGAGATCAAGATTCTCAAGAAGCTTTCGGGCCGCACGGTTCCTATCAACGCTTGCGCGTTTACGCGTTGCGCGACCCCCGGCGCGGGTAAAACCTACTGCGGATCGGGTGTGAATCAAAAATCGCGCGGGCGCCGTGATGGCGATTCGATGCTGCAAGCCGAACAACCGAATCCGGGGTTTTTATTGGGGCGCGACGGCTTGATGACGATAATTGATCCCGTCCCGCGGATAAACGCTATTCGACGAACTGGGCTTCCGCCGTATGGTCATCCGCATTCTGCCAAGTGATCGAGACTAAAAAAGCGTTTTCGCGAAACGACTTGTTTTCAGATTGGATTTGGTCGGCGAGCAAGCGCGGCGGACCGGCGCGTGTCTGAAGCTGCGAAAAGGCCGCCCTTGCCGAATCCGTCGATTTAGCGGAGTGCGAAAAGGAAATAGCAAAAAAATGATGTCCTTTAGAGATGAATCTTTCTCGGCGCGGTGTTATATGGGTAATGCCTGCGCTCGCATGCCGATTAATGGCGCGCCGTCGTGCCGACGACGCGCTCTTGCAAGAAGCCTATGACAATCTTTCGGGGTGCGACAAGCGTACGGCACTATCAAGCCAATTCGAACGGCGGCGATTTTGCTACAAGAAGACGAGAACTTAAAATGAAACCATTCAGCTTGGCGGTTGCGGCAGGTTTGGCGAGTGGCATTGTCACCGCAGTATTTTTAACAGGCGCGCTATCGGCTCAGGAAAGCGAGCCAAAATCCAATGTCTACCAAGATCTAGATTTGTTTGCCAGAACATTTGAAAAAATCCGCAACCAGTACGTTGAGGAAGTCGATTCTCTGGAACTGATCCACGCGGCTTTAAACGGAATGCTATCGTCGCTTGATCCGCACTCGGCTTTCATACCGCCAAAAAAATATGACGAAATGCAGGTCAAAACGAAAGGCGAGTTTGGAGGATTGGGAATCGAAGTTACGCAGGAAGACGGATACGTAAAGGTCATTACGCCGATCGACGATACGCCGGCGGACAAGGCCGGCATCCTTGCGGGAGATTTCATCACTCATGTCGACGGCGAATCCATTCTCGGCATGACACTTGGCGAAGCTGTGGATTTGCTGCGAGGCCCGGTAGGCTCGGAAGTAGTTGTCACAATCTGGCGCGAAGAAGAATCCGAGCCTTTGGAAGTCACCATTATTCGCGAAACGATAAAGCTGACAGCCGCGCGCGTGAGAATGGAAGGCGACGCGATCGTCGTGCGCATCACAACTTTTTCCGGCCAGACCCTGGTCAATGTTCAGGATGGATTGGCAAAAGAAATTGAAGAAGCCGGCGGCATCGACTTCGTGAACGGCATGATTCTGGATCTCCGCAACAACGCCGGCGGACTGCTCGACCAAGCCGTTTCGGTAGCGGACGCGTTTCTTGACAAGGGCGAGATAGTTTCGACGCGCGGAAGGGCCAAGACAATGGATGATCGCTACAACGCCGAGCAAGGCGATCTCATGGAGGGCAAGCCCATAATTGTTCTTGTAAACGGAGGTTCGGCATCCGCGTCGGAAATCGTTGCCGGGGCGCTGCAAGACCATCGTCGAGCTGTCGTGGTTGGAACAAAGAGTTTCGGCAAGGGCTCGGTCCAGACGCTGTTTACAATCGGAACCGATGAAAATACGTTGAAGGAAAAAGGCGGATTGCGACTAACGACGGGCCGCTACTATACGCCGTCCGGTCGTTCAATCCAGGGACTCGGAATTTCGCCCGACATAATTGTCGAGCAGTTGCCGCTTTCAGAATTTGAAGGCGAAGACGGCAAGAAATTTTCGTATTCCGAAACCGACCTGCGCAATTCGCTGGAGAACGACAGCATAAGCGAAGAGGAACGGCTTCAATTGGAAGAGGAAATCAAAAAGCGAGAAGCGGCGGCCGAACTCCGATTTGAAGACTACCAGCTGGCCTATGCGATCGACCTGCTCTACGGGCTGTCTTTCGCTCAGTCGATGTAGCAGCTCTACGGGCATCGGCGAATGGATTCGGCCATCGGCGCCATGAAGATCGATTTCGAGCATTTGCCCTATCGACCGTGCGTCGGGGCGGCGCTGGTTAACAAAGACGGTCTATTGTTCGCCGGCAGACGCATTGACAGCGACTGGAACGCTTGGCAGATGCCGCAGGGCGGCATAGAGGCGGGAGAGGAGCCCGGCGAAGCGGCTGTTCGGGAGTTGCATGAGGAAACCGGCGTGCGCCCGGAACTTGCAAAGGCGCTGGCCCGAACCGACGGCTGGCTGAACTACGATCTGCCTCACGACCTGATTCCCCGTCTTTGGGGCGGCCGCTACCGGGGGCAGAAGCAGATTTGGTTCCTGTTTCGCTTTCTCGGTCAGGATCGCGATATAGATGTTCGAACGGAGGTGCCGGAATTTTCCGAATGGAGATGGTTCGCGGCCGATGATTTGCTTCGGCATATTGTTCCCTTCAAGAAGAGCATTTACAGAAGCGTATTCGAAGCGTTCAGCGATCATCTGGATCGTCGCGGCTAGCGTTCCGCGCGGTTTGCCAACGGTGTTTCGCGCTTGCCGCGCCTTGGGAAGATTCAATGGCTGGAAAAAGGCGGGAGATCGACACTCGATCCATCGGCTTGGATTTGTGGGCGGCGACCGCGAAATTCGTTACGGGCAAAGAGAATCTTCATTACGGCCTGTGGGCTGGTCTCGAGCCGGTTGCCGGGAATCTCGGGGCCGCTCAGGAAGCCTATAGCGCTAAATTGCTTTCCTTTCTTTCCAGCGCTCCGTCGCGGATTCTCGATATCGGCGGCGGGGCCGGCGAGACCGCCAAGAAGCTGAAGTCCCTAGGGCATCGAGTCGAAGTCGTCGTTCCCAGCAGCTTCCTTGCGGAGCGCTGCCGCTCCAATCTCGGCCCGGATACGCCCGTCCATGAAACCACGTTCGAGGATTTCGCATCGAATGGCAGGTTCGACGTATGCCTGTTTTCCGAAAGCTTCCAGTACGTGCCCATGGCGGCCGCTCTTGAGAAGGCCGCTTGCTTGCTTCGTCCGAGCGGCTATATCCTGATTTCGGACTGCTTTCGCTCCGAAGCGTTTCGCTCCAATGCGGGAACAAGGCGGACCGTCGGGGGCGGCTGGCTGCTGAGCGATTTTCGCCAGGCATTGGCCGAGAGGTCGCTTGAGATTCTTCGTGAAGAGGATGTTAGCGAGGAAGTTGCTCCGTCGGTTGAACTGGAGCAAGAATTCTTCAACCTGATTGGCTATTCAGTCAGGAGAATCGACAGCGGATTGTCGGCCTCCCATCCTCTAGCGAGATTTCTGGCCGCATTTTTATTCCGGCTGGTGGTAAATCGCGGCCGCCGTTCACGGTTGGCGAATAGGCTGCATGGGAACAAACGCACCGCCGAGGAGTTTTGCCGGTTCAATCGGTATTTGATGCTCAAGATCGCGCCTGCGTCTCGATCATGATTCTCCGGCGGCTGCCGCCGATTCCCGCCGCAGTTGCTTCTTCCCCGTCATCTTGGTGCCTGCCGCCTCCCTCCCTCTCCATATATGGCGCCTTGAAAAAAGAACAAAAGGTGAATATAGTAAGCGCATGTTTGCCGAGCTCAGCATTACGTCGAATTTCACTTTCCTGCGGGGGGCTTCGCATCCGGAGGAATATGCAGACGCGGCGGCGCGAGCGGGAATCGCCGCCTTTGCGATCGCAGACGAAAATTCGGTAGCCGGTATCGTTCGCGCGCATGCGGAGCTCAAGGAAATCGCCAGGCGGCGCAAGAACGGGGAGGACAAGGAATTCCTTAGCGCTCCGCGCCTGCTGCCCGCTGCGAGACTTGCGACTGCCGACGGTTTTTCCGCCGTTGCGATTCCGCGCGACAGAACCGGCTGGGGCAGGCTGTCGCGGCTGCTTTCCGCGGGTCGGCTCCGGGCCGGGAAAGGCGAATGCCGCATCGGCATCGAGGATATCTTGGAATGGGGCGAGGGCATGGAGTTTCTTCTTCCGTTCCCGAAAACGGAAGCCGAGCCCGGATGGGAGGACACGGCGCGGCGGCTTGCGCGCCGGTTTCCGGATGCCGCGGCATTGATCATGAGTCCTTTATACAATGGCGAGGATCGAGAGCGGTTTTCCAGATTGAAGCGGACGGGGCGTCGCCTGGGGCTTTCATGCGTTGCTTCTGCGGAGCCGATCATGCATGCCGCCGATCGGTCGCAGCTGGCGGATGTGCTGGCCTCGATTAGGGAAGGCATTTGCGTTGACTCGCTCGGGCGCCGGGCGCAGCCGAATGCGGAAAGGCGCTTGAGGTCTGAAGCGGAAATGCTGCGGATGCTTCGCGGGCACGAGGATGCGATCGAGCGCGCCTGGGCCGTAGCGGAGCGCTGCCGGTTCTCGCTTGACGATTTGCGCTACGAATATCCCTCGGAGACTTCCGATGGCGAGACCCCGAACGAGCGGCTCGAGCGCCTGTCCCGCGCCGGACTCTCCGTCCGCTATCCGCCGCCGCCGCCCGCGTCCGTTCTAGCGATGCTCGAGCGGGAATTGCGCTTGATCGGCAAGCTCGATTTCGCTCCCTATTTCTTGACGGTTTTCGACATTGTCCGTTTCGCGCGCTCGCGAGGAATACTTTGCCAGGGCAGGGGGTCGGCGGCGAACTCGGTTGTCTGCTATGCGCTCGGCATTACGGAGGTGTCACCGGAAATCGGATCGATGGTTTTCGAGCGCTTCGTATCGGAGGCCAGGAACGAGCCGCCGGACATAGATGTGGACTTCGAGCACGAGCGGCGAGAAGAGGTGATCCAGCACATCTATGAGCGATACGGCCGCCATCGCGCCGGCCTCTGCGCCACGGTCGTTCATTATCGCGGCAAGCGCGCGGTCCGCGAAGTCGGCAAGGCGATGGGGCTTTCCGGAGATACCGTCGCAGCGCTGTCGTCGCAGATTTGGGGATGGAGCGGCAGCGGCGTTCCGGAAGACCGCTTGCGCGAGATCGGCCTCGACCCCTCCGACCGCCGATTGCGTCAGACGCTTCGGCTCTGCAAGGAAATCCATGGCTTCCCCCGCCATCTGTCGCAGCATGTAGGGGGGTTCATCATTACCGAGGGGCGGCTCGACGAGCTGGTTCCGATCGAAAACGCGGCGATGGAGGATCGAACGGTCATTTGCTGGGACAAGGACGACATTGATGCGCTCGGCATTTTGAAGGTGGATATCCTTTCGCTAGGCATGCTTACCTGCATTCGAAAATCCTTCGATCTGATCAGGTCCTGCGCAGGGCAGGCATGGACGCTTGCATCGCTTCCGCCGGAAGATCCCTCCGTGTACGACATGCTTTGCCGAGCGGACAGCATCGGGGTGTTCCAGGTGGAAAGCCGGGCTCAAATGAATTTTCTTCCCCGGCTGCGCCCCAGATGCTTCTACGATTTGGTCATTGAGGTCGCAATCATTCGCCCCGGTCCGATCCAGGGCGACATGGTGCACCCGTATTTGCGCCGGCGCAACGGCGAGGAAAAAGTCCGGTTTCCGGATGGGCCGCTAGGCGGCGTCTTGAAAAAAACGCTCGGCGTGCCTTTGTTTCAGGAGCAGGCGATGCAGATCGCGATTCTCGGAGCGGGGTTTTCGCCCGAGGAAGCCGACCGCCTGCGCAGGTCTCTCGCAACGTTCCGCAAGTCGGGGACGATTCATTCGTTTCGAAAGAGATTTGTCGAAGGCATGGTTGCGAATGGCCACGGCGAAGAATTTGCGCAGCGGTGCTTTTCCCAAATCGAGGGATTCGGGGAATACGGATTCCCCGAAAGCCATGCGGCAAGCTTCGCTTTGCTTGTCTACGCGTCGGCATGGCTGAAGCGCCATCATCCGGCGATTTTCGCGTGCGCTCTTTTGAACTCGCAGCCAATGGGCTTCTATGCGCCTGCGCAGATCGTGCGGGATGCCCGGCAGCATGGCATCGAGGTTCGCCCGGTATGCGTAAACGCTTCCTATTGGGACAATGCCATCGAACCCGACGGAAAGGGCGGCCTTGCTCTCAGGCTGGGATTTCGCCAGATAAAGTCGATGCGCGAGGAAGAGGCCGTATGGATATCGTCGGCTCGAGGAAACGGCTACCGAGCGGTTGCCGACATCTGGCGCAGAGCGGGAACGCCGCCGCGCCTTTTGGAAGTTCTGGCGGAAGCGGATGCTTTCGCGTCGCTAGGCATTGACCGTCGGCAAGCGCTTTGGGATGCAAAGGCCGTAGTCGGCTCCGCGCCCATGCCGCTTTTCGCCGACGAGATCGATGGCGAACCGTTTGATGAGCCGCCGGCAAATCTGCCCGAGATGTCTATTGGCGAGCATGTCGTCGAGGATTACGTTTCCATGCGACTATCGCTTCGCGCCCACCCGGTCGCGCTCCTTCGGCATCTGCTCACCCCGGAAATGGCGCCGGCAGCGGGCACAAGCTTCCGAGCGCCGAGCCGCGCCGAATCGGATGCAATGGAAATTCAAGCCGAAAAGCAAAGCATGCCTGCGCAGCAAGCGAATTTCAGGTGAGATTCCGATGCGTCGCCGGCAAGCCGATCTACTGGTTGGCATTAGCAGCGGCCCCGACGGAAACGCCTTGAATCATGAGCATTCGTCTGTCCGGACGCCTCTCCCCGCTGCTCGGATTCATGCGAATGTCGTTGGAACATGGAAGTGCCTCCAAGTCGGATCGGGGGGCGAATCCCAATGGCATTTCCTTAGCGAATCCGCGCCGCGGCTCGAACGCGAAGAATCGTCCGCATCCGGCAAGAGCCGGGGGACGACGGCCTGAGGCGGAACCGGCCCGGGGTTCCCTAAAAACCGTGAACGAGGGAACCGCCAATTGCTTCATTTAATGTGGTTGCTCATAATGCCTTCACTTCCCGGGGAGATCAAGGACGAGTCGCCGAGGGCATGCCCGTTACCCTGGGCCGTCTTCCAGGAGCCTTTTCAGGCAGTTTGGCGCCGGAAGCATGAATCCGGGCACGATTTCCGATGATCGCACTCGAACATGGCGAACCCGACGCCCTGATACGGGCGATCGCCCCTTGGACTGAACGACGTGAGGCGGACATGACCCAATGGGTTCGCGCCTGTGCGCGTTACGACATCGACACCGAGGACCTGATCCGGTACTACCACGATGGCCGGACGTTTGCGATCCATCGAAGTCCTGGTGACAAGTTCTGCTGCACCGACGGGCTTTGCACCCATGTAGAGGTGCATCTCGCCGACAGCCTGGTCATGGACCATGTCATCGAGTGCCTTGGTCTTGACGGGCAGTTCGACAATCGCAAAGGAGAACCCAAGCACGCATCGGCCCGCGATCTCCTCCAGACCTGTCCGGTGCAGGTCACGGGCGATGACGTCCTGATCGGGCAGGACGGCTTAAAGGCACCCGCCGGACAAGTCGCCGTGGAATGCTCGCTGACTGATCGGTCGAGGTGAAGCATGCCGCCGCCGCGGTGCTGAACTTCGATGACCGCCCTCGCGACCGCCGCCGCACGGCCCTGGCGAAAGGGCGAGGGTTATCGGTGCCGGTCCGTTCGGGATTCGTGCCGCATGCATCCTCCCGCATCGACGGACACGATGTCACGGTCGTCGAGCCCGACGCGTTGAGACAACCCCAAGTGGAGGCATTCCGAGCGCGCGCATCCGGGCAAGGCGAGACCACGGTGTTGACGGGTCGATCAGGTTCCGGCAAACCATGTGAGTTACTTACACATTGAGAGGCGTGCAAGATGAAGCCCGGCATAACCCGTTTCGACACGGCCGACGATGCGGCCGGCAGTACCAGGCGCCCGTTCGCCAAGGCGGTGCGTGCGTGCGAATTCGTATTTGTTTCCGGCAGGTCCCGGCCGTGGATGGCGAGATTGTCGCCGGCGGCATCGTTGAGCAGACCGAACGGGTGTTCGACAACGTCATTGCGAATCTCGGTACTGCGGATTGCGGGTTGGAACATGTGGTCAAAGTCTGGCTGGATGATCCTCGTGACTTCATCAGCTTCAACGCCGTGTTCGAACGCTACTTTCGCAATCACGCACCCGCTCGCTCCACGGTTCGGTCTGCGCTGATGGTCGATGCGAAAGTTGAAATGGACGTGATCGCCTACAAGTCCGAATGATCGGGAAATGGCGGGCGACAGGACCATGACCAAGATCATCGACCTAATATCCCAGATGCGGAAACTGGACGGCAGGTTTCCGAAACGGGAGCAGCGAGTGGCGGACTTCGTTCTCTCGAATCTGGAACGGGCAACCCGCCTCACGCAGAACGAAATCGCGGAAGCGGCCGATGTCTCGGTCGCGACGGTGAATCGGTTCTGCCAGACCGTCGGTTGCGAGGGCTTCCGCGACTTCAACATAAGGCTTGCCCAAAGCGTGGCTGTAAGCCTGCAGTATCTAGGTGGGCCGAGCCGCGCGGATTCCGAATCCGAGCAGCTCGTCACGCAAGTTTTTGGCGCACTTGTCGACACTCTCAACCTAGCGCGTTTCCAGCTTGACAGCGAGGCGCTGCAGCATGCTGTCTCCGTGCTGGCAAGTGCGCGGCGGATCTCGTTCATCGGCGTTGGCGGCGGCTCGGCCAACGTTGCCCGCGAAGGCGCCAACAGGTTCTTTCGCCTCGGGATTCCCACCGAGGCGCACGCAGACGGCTATTTTCAGCGCATGCTTGCTTCGACCCTGTCCGATGGAGATGTCATCTTTGCGATATCCGCAAGCGGCCAGCCGGCGGAACTCCTGGACAGCGTCGCAATCGCCCGCCAGTACGGCGCAAGATCAATCAGCCTGACGAAGGTCGGCACACCGCTCGCCAGGTCCGCCGACGTCTCCATCGAGATCGACATTCCCGAAGATCAGGACATCTACAAGCCTTCGGCCTCACGGCTCGTGTTCATTGCCATAATCGATGTGCTCGCGGCGGGCACCGCCCGCAAGCGTCCGGAACTGGTGAAGGAGTACCTGCGCCGCATTCGTACCTCCATGATCTCGCTCTCCGAGGATACGGGTCCCAAGCCGATTGGCGACTGACGTCAGGCCGGGCCGGGTGGCCCGCGGCTTCCCTCGCTTGCTGGGAAAGCGCGTATCGTCAGTGCACGGGGCGGCAATGCAAGGGCGACCGGCGGCAATTTTCGTTCGATCAGCCAGGCCCTCGCGCACCAGCGCGGCAGGTTCCGGCAGCAAATCCCCGAACCTGTCCCGCGTTGCCGACGGCCCGCCAGCCTCCGTCCGGCATCGGGCGAATGCGCCGGGCGGAACACCAGCGGCTGAATCGCCGCCCCGTCTTCGACCGGGCCCCGCAGTTGCGCAGCCCCGCTTCAATCGATCGGTCTGGAACACGCTCTTGACGAGCCGATGAATCGATCTGAGCGGAAAAAGAATGAAAGTATCATTCTGAACAATCCATTTCTGCACAGGAAGTGGCTTGAAAATCACTTGTTATTAATGCGTTAAGCGTATTCTGTTAAATTCCTCTACTTAGCCCGCTTGACGATTTTCATTCGAAATGTAATAAACTTACACTATAGTGTTCACACGAGCACCATTGAAAGAGGAGTAGACCATGAAAATCAGAATCTGGTTGCGCCCGGTGATTGTCCTGTGTGCATTCACCATGCTTGCCGGTGCGGCTTTCGCGTCCGGGACATTGCGCTATGCGACCGTCGGCGAACCGCCAAGCCTTGATCAGCACGTTGTCACTTCCGATCTGTCGACGACGATTGCCCATCACATATTCGAGGGACTCTACACGTTCGATGCCTCAAACTCTCCGGTCGGCCTGCTCGCCGCCGGCGAATCCGTGTCGGATGGCGGGAAGGCGATCACGATCACGCTCCGCGAAGGCGTGAAATTCCACGACGGGCAAAACATGACATCCGCAGATGTCGTCGCATCGCTGAACCGCTGGGGCGAATTCGGATCGCGGGGCGGGCTTCTGTTCGCGAATGTCGAAAGCGTGGCGGCGGCGGGAGATCATGAGGTCACGATCAGGCTTTCCCAGCCCTTCGGCCCCTGGAAGAACCTGCTGGCCTTCATCAATGGCGGGCCCGCGATCTACCCGGCATCCGTTGCCGAAGGGGCCGGCAAAGAGCCGATCGCGCCGGAAAACTACATCGGTACCGGACCCTACAGATTTGGCGAGTGGGAGCCGAACCGCCACGTGGAGCTGGTAAGGTTCGAGGATTATGTCTCGCCAGACGGCGAGGCGGACGGCTACGGTGGCGCGCGAGTCGCCGAGCTCGACACGCTCCAATTCATCCCGGTTCCCGATGTCGGGACGCGGGTGGCGGGCCTGAAGGCAGGCGATTATGACTATGCCGAAAGCATTCCCGGCGATCTGTACGCCGACCTCGAGGCTGATCCCTCGGTCGTCACGATCCTGAACGGCGGTCCGATCTTCGGCCTGGTGTTCACGAACTCGAAAGACGGTCCGCTTCGGGAGAACTTTGGCCTGCGGCGCGCGATTCAAACAGCGCTGGACAAGGTGCCCGCGCTGCACGTGGCCATCGGCCCGGAAGGACTGTGGCGCGCGAACGGCTCGTTCCTGCCGGAGGGCAACGTGTGGTTCACGAATGCCGGCGCCGAGCACTTCAGCATGGGTGACGTGAACGCCGCTCGCGCCATGGCCGAAGAGGCGGGCTATAGTGGCGAGCCGATCAAGTTCATGGTCTCGACAAATTACCCGTTCCACTACGACACGGCGATTGTTTATACCAGACAGTTGGCGCAAGCCGGGTTCAACATCGACCTTCAGGTCTATGACTGGGCCACCCTGATCGAAAAGCGGGCCCAACCGGACCAATGGGACATGTTCTTTACCCACCACGGCTTCGTGCCTGATCCGATCCTGATCTCGGTGATGAACGACAACTATCCAGGGTGGTGGGCAACCGAGGAAAAGAGCGCCTTGAAAGCGAAGTTCACGGCGAACTCCGACCCTGCCGCGCGCCAGGCGATCTGGACCGAGATTCAGGCGTTGATCTATCAGCAGGTGCCGACGATGAAGACAGGAGACGTATACACCTACAACATCGCATCGCCCGACCTCGTCGGCCTGGGCGAGGCCACCCTGATCTGGCCGCACTTCTGGAACGTTTCAAAATAGGGGATAGTCCCCTGGCCTCCCCGCGGTTCTGCAGCGGGGAGGCCGAATCACGTTCCCTGCGGGTCGCTTCATGTTAGTCTATGCCTTGAACAGAACCCTGACCCTGGTCCCCACGCTCCTGGCCGCCTCGTTCCTGGTCTTCATGTTCATCCACCTGATCCCCGGCGACCCGGCCTCGATCCTGCTGGGCGATGCCGCAACGCCGGAAGAAGTTGCCGAACTCTCCCGCGAACTTGGTCTCGACGAGCCGCTATGGACGCAATACGCCCTGTGGCTCGCCAATGTTCTGCAGGGCGATCTCGGGACCTCGGTGTTCTTCCGCGAACCTGTCCTGTCGGTCATTGCCAGCGGTGCCGAAACCTCGATCCTATTGGCGACGATGACAATGTTGTGGATTGTACTGTTCGGCGTCCCGATCGGCATCGTTTCCGCCATTCGTCAAGGATCGTGGGTCGATCAGGCGACCTCGGGCGGAGCCATGCTATTCGCGTCGGTGCCGACGTTCTGGCTGGGACTCTACCTGATCCTGATCTTCTCTGTCGGACTGGGCTGGTTTCCGTCTTCGGGATTTCCGTCGCTTGCCGATGAAGGCGGCGCGTCGAACCTTCGCTACCTGGTCCTGCCCAGCCTTACACTGGCAGCACCGAACGCGGCGCTCATCATTCGCCTGATCCGCGCTTCCATGCTTGATGTCTCGCGGGAGGACCATGTGCGCACGGCCAGGGCCAAGGGGCTGCACCCGGCCCGCGTGGCAATCAAGCACATCTTTCGAAATGCGCTCATTGCTGTTTCCGCCGCATTCGGCTTCACCTTCGCGGCACTGGTCAGCGAGGCGGTGGTGACGGAAACCGTCTTTTCCCTGCCAGGCATCGGCCGGCTCGTGGTGCAGTCCATCCTGAGGCGCGACTATCCGGTGATCCAGGGCGTCATCCTTATCATCGTGGTCTTCTACATGGTTATCAATCTCCTGGTGGACCTCGCCTATGCCAGCCTTGATCCGAGGGTGTCGCTGAAATGAGTGTACCGGCTTCAGTCGCGTCGGTCTTTCGCGGTCGCGTCCTGGCGACGGCCGGAACGTGCTGGCTTCTGGTCGTCGGCATTGCGGCAGTCGGCGCGCCGCTTCTGGCACCGTTCGACCCGCTGGAATTCGACCCGTTCGTCCGCCTTTCCGAACCTGGCTGGCCCCATCTCCTCGGTACCGACCACTTTGGGCGGGACTCGCTCTCCCGTGCGATCTACGGTGCGCGCATGGCGATTCTCATTGGGTCGGGCAGCGTCCTGATCGCCTTGGTCGCTGGTGGCCTCATCGGAATGTTGTCAGCCTACTTTGTCCGGCTGGGCCATTTCCTGATGCGGGTCGTGGACGTGCTGATGGCGTTCCCGGCATTGCTCCTGGCGCTGGTTCTCATGACGCTCCTGGATCGCAGCGTGCTTAACACGATCATCGTGATCGGCATCGTCTACGCCACGACCACGGCCCGGATCCTGTTTGGAATGACACTGAAGCTGAAGCGCGATGTTTTCGTTGATGCCGCAATCTGCTCTGGAGCCGGGCACGCCTCGATCCTGTTCCGGCACATCCTGCCGAACCTGGTGTCGCCGATGCTGGTGCAGGCGAGCTTCATCTTTGCGTTCGCGCAGCTGCAGGCGGCCGCGCTCGACTTTCTGGGGCTGGGCCTTCCGCCGGAAGTTCCGAGCTGGGGAAACATGTTGAGCGAGGAACGAGTCTACGTGACCCGAGCACCGTGGCTGCTGATCTTCCCCGGCGCGCTGATCATCCTTTCGGTCTTTTCGATGAACCTCGTCGGCGACGCGTTGCGTGACAACATCGATCCTCGGTTCAAAGATGACATTGCAGGGGTCTGAGCCTTGGTTCTGCTCGACATAAGGGATCTGGACCTGAGCATCGCGCGCGGCGGCGAACTCCTGCCCGTGGTTCAAGGTATATCATTCACTGTCGAAGAGAACGAAACGCTGGGAATCGTCGGCGAGAGCGGGTGCGGCAAGAGCCTGACCGCTCTGGCGATCATGGGTTTGCTCGAAGGATCGGCCGTGCGGATTGCCGGAGGGTCAATTCACTTTCAAGGCCGGAATCTCCTGGCGCTTGCCCCTGTTGAGCGCCGGCGTGTAATGGGGGAGCGGATGGCGATGATATTTCAGGAACCGATGACCAGCCTGAACCCTGTCTACCGGATCGGCGACCAGATCGGGGAAGCGATTCTGCAGCATCGAAGAATGTCCAGGAAACAGGTACATGAACGTGTGCTGGAACTGCTGGACCTCGTGCGCATTCCCGACCCGGAACGCCTTATCGACAGCTTTCCGCACCAGATGTCCGGCGGCCAAAGACAAAGGGTCATGATCGCCATGGCGCTTGCCTGCGATCCGAAGCTCCTGATAGCCGACGAGCCGACGACGGCGCTTGATGTCACTGTGCAAAAGGATGTGCTGGAACTCATGCACAGCCTGCAGACGCGAACCGGCATGTCCATCGTCCTGATCTCGCACGATCTGGCGGTGATTGCCGAGACCTGTGACAAAGTTGCCGTCATGTACCGAGGCAGGATTGTCGAGCATGCAGCGACTTCGGCGCTCTTTTCGAACATGAGCCACCCTTACACGTTGGGATTGCTCGGCTCGATTCCGGCGCATGATCAAGACGTTGAATGGCTTGACGCAATTCCCGGACGGGTGCCAACTCTCGACGAGTTGATATCAGGCTGCGCGTTTCACCCGCGCTGCTTCGCGGCCAAGGATTCATGCAGGACCGTGGACCCCGTTGCAGCGGCCGTTGCGCCGGCCCACTTCGTGCGCTGCCATTTTCCGCAAGGAAATTCGACATGACCCGCCCTTTGCTGGAAGTGCGCGAGCTAAGGACACATTTCAGCGTCGGCGGGCGCGGCTTCATGCGCAGGAAATCCGTGATCAGGGCCGTCGACGGCGTTTCATTCAGCATCCATGAAGGTGAAGTGCTCAGCCTCGTCGGCGAGAGTGGCTGCGGCAAGTCCACGGTCGGGCGGACACTGACCCGCCTGGAGGCTGCAACGGCAGGAACGGCGATGTTTGACGGGCGTAACATCCTGAATCTGTCGCCTGCCGAGTTCCGGCCACTTCGGCGTGACATCCAGATGATCTTTCAGGATCCGTTCGCCTCGCTAAACCCGCGCCTGAGCATCGAGCGGGCGCTGGCCGAGCCGCTCTTTATTCACAAACTTGTGCGCGACCGTTGGACAGCACGCAAGAGGATTGCCGAGACGCTCGAACTCGTGGGCATGGATGCGAAATCGATGAGTCGCTATCCGCACGAGTTTTCCGGCGGTCAGCGGCAGCGAATCGGGATCGCCAGAGTTATGATCCTGACGCCGCGTCTCGTCATTGCCGACGAGCCGGTATCGGCGCTTGATGTCTCCATCCAGGCCCAGGTCCTGAATCTGCTGAAGAAGCTTCAGCGCGACAGCGGCGTGTCGATGCTGTTTGTCAGTCACGATCTTGGTGCAGTTCGCCACATAAGCGACCGGGTTGCGGTCATGTTCAGGGGAAAGCTCGTGGAGACCGGCAAGAAGCGGCAGATATTCGAGACACCTCGGCACGAATATACAAGAAGGCTGCTGGAATCGATTCCGCGCATCAAAGGGAGGGTCGGGTGATGGGTCAGAAACGCGCCTTCCTAGGATCAATTGCAACGGAAACCAACACGTTTTCGCCGCTGCGGACGGACCTGCGTGATTTCAAGGACAGTTTCTTTGCGCCCCCTGGCTTGCACCCTTCGACGCCCACTCTGTGCAGCGCGATCTATCCGGTTGCCCGGGCGAAGTCCGGCGAATTCGGGTGGACGTTGATCGAGGGTACGGCGACCTGGGCGGAGCCGGGCGGAATTGTCAACCAGCGCACCTGGGAGAATCTTCGTGATCAGCTTCTCGATGAACTTCGCGACGCGCTGCCAGTGGACATAGTCTTGCTTGGGCTCCATGGTGCCATGGTGTCCCAGGGATGCCTCGACTGCGAAGGCGAGCTGATCGAAGCGGTTCGCGCGATCGCCGGGCCGGACGCGATCATCGGGGTTACGTTCGACCCGCACAGTCATCTGTCCGACAAGCGGGTGGAGAATGCCGATCTGTTCACGGTCTTCAAGGAGTTTCCCCATACCGACTTCGTCGAGACGGCCGAAGACTTGGTCAACCTGGTGAATCGCGCCGCCTCCGGGGGCATCGTGCCGATGATCTCGACCTTCGATTGCAGGATAATCGATGTCTTCCCGACGAGCCAGGAACCGATGCGCAGCTTCGTCGACGCGCTGAAGAAGCTCGAGGGCAGCGGCAGGATCCTCTCGGTATCGGTCATCCATGGCTTCATGGCCGGTGATGTGCCTGACCTCGGGGCCAAGGTCATCGTGATCACGGATGATGCGAAGGACGAGGGCGACGCGCTTGCCAGAAGGCTCGGGCTGGAGCTGTTCTCGATGAGGGGCAAGACACGCCCGGACTTTCTTTCACCAAGCGAGGCGATGGACGAGGCCAAAGCGGTGACCAACGGTCCGGTGGTGATTGCGGACGTATGGGACAATCCCGGAGGTGGCGTGCCAGGAGACTCCACCATAATCCTGCGTGAGATGATCAGGCGGGAGATAGGCAATGCAGCATTGGCTACCATCTGGGACCCCATAGCGGTTCGCACGTGCATGTCAGCGGGCGAAGGCGCCGAGCTGCAGCTTCGCTTCGGCGGCAAGATGTCACGTGCGGGTGGCGAACCGCTTGACTCCAAGGTCACGGTGCGCCGCATTCTCAGCGAAGCGGTCCAGAGCTTTGGCGAGAGTGTCGTGCCGCTCGGAGACAGCGTCTGGATCGTGGTCGGTGGCATCGACGTCATTCTCAACACCGTGCGCAGCCAGGTCTTTCATCCTGACGTGTTTTCAAATTTCGGCATAGTTCCCGAGGAAAAGGCCATGCTTGTGGTAAAGTCCACCAACCACTTCCACGATGCGTTTTCCGCGATTGCTTCGAGAATTCTGTATGTCACGGTCGACGGGCCGTATCCGAGCAACCCGGCCACAAACGGCTACCGCAACCTGAGCCGCAATGTCTGGCCGCTTCATGAGGATCCTCATGTCTCCTAATGCGATCAAGTTAGAGACTCCCGCGTTGATAATTCTTGAAGAAGTGGCGCTCAGGAACATGACCCGGTTCCAAAGACACTGTAACGACAATGGCTTGAGGCTTCGCCCACATGTCAAGACGCACAAGTGCGTTCACTTTGCCAGAGCGCAGATCGCGGCCGGAGCGGCCGGAATCACCTGCCAGAAGATCGGTTAGGCCAAAGTTATGGAGGATGACGGCATCGACGACATCCTCATTGCCTACAGCATTCTCGGCGATGGCAAGCTGGGACGGCTTCGTTCTCTGGCCGAACGGACGAAAGCCTTGTCCGTGGTGGCCGACAACGATGTGGTGGTCGAGGGTTTGGGCAAGGCTTTCGAAACAGTGTCGCGGCCTTTGACGGTGCTTGTGGAGTGCGGCACGGGTGGCCGTCGCTGTGGCGTGCGGACTTCAGAACGCGCCATCGCGCTTGCAAGGAGAATCTCCGCCCTCCCAGGCATAGGATTCGGCGGGTTCATGACCTGTCCGGCAACCGGCGGACAGCGCGACGTTCTGGGCTTTATGAAACGTGCCAAAGCCGGGGTCGATTAGTGCGGAATCGAGTGTTCAGAGGTCTCTTCAGGTGGATCACCCGGCATGTGGCATGCCCGCACTTACGCCGGGACGATCACCGAGTATCGGGCAAGGATGCGGCGCGTTAATCAACTTGAGACTTCCGCGACAATCAGGATGAGACGGGGAAAGCCGGCGGCCCGGAACGGAGGGAGGGCGTACGCCTCGAGGTCCGAGAAATAGAAGATTTTGCCGTCGAGCGCTGCGAAAGAAAAGCAGGAGGAGCCGATTTGCACGGCTTCGGCGGGGTGAAGCGGGAGTGTGATCATGGGTCCCAATAATGGGTTCATGACATATTAGCCGTCGGCGACGCTCCGGTCAAGCCCCTTTTTGACAAAACTCCTTCAACGGCTGGAAAAATCGACCCTGGTTCAACTCGAAGGAATTTACGAGGTCAGGGCGTCTGAAATTTATGGCTATCGGGCAGGGCGAGGCAACGCCCGAAGAAGCCCTTGGCCGACGGTACCTGGGGGCGGAAATCGACGCCGGAAGGGAAAGATCCCGGGACGCGGGGATCAAGCCGCCATTAAGGCGGGTCCGAAGACGAACTCGCCCGGGACTGATTCCTAGGCGAATTCATATCAATTAGTACAGTTGGGAATTCAGGCTTGCGGCGCGGCCAAAATTCGGCTTGCGCAGGATATTAATCAGGAAAATCTATGGTTTTTGCGCCGATAGGCCGGTTCCATCATCGCGTTGACTAAAATTAACTAAAAGACCTCGAAGTGGGCTTCTGTGGGGTTTCCAGATCTGCCGTTAATTGGAAGTATGTCCTGAGGGCACGCTGACATGGCGACGATGCAATCGAATTCCGCGCGCAGCACCACGTAGTCGCCGGGACGAGAAACCGGCGGGTCGAAACTAAGCCCGCCCTCCTGCGTCCAAGGGATATTCATAAACAGATTCAAAGGCGACGGGACGTGCGTTGCTTCCAACCCCAGCGACGAGAGGCCGCCAATTAAGTTGTCGGCGCAATTGTCGTGGTAGCCCTCGACGCCTAGCAAATGATACCTCCACCGGTCGCACGCGGCCATTTGCGTATCGTGATTTCCAGGGGTTGTGTCGTCCTCGAGCAATAGAATTTTTCGTCGCCTATTGGTCAAAAGAAAATCGCCTACCTTTGGCGACATGCGTAAATTGAACGCGCGGGTCGCGTCCATGGCCATGTATTCCGCTATATTGCCGTCGCAAAACGCCCAGGTGTCGACCACCTGTTCGCCATGCGTGTTGATTATGCGGATGCGCTGCCCCGCGGCTAGGCGAGTTGCTCTTCCGTCCCGTGCGGGAATAGTCTGAATTGTGCCCATAACGTCGCCTTCTCTTTCCGTAATTTACCCAGTTCCGAGGATTTAAATTCGACTTTACCTATAGAGAAATTCTTCTTCAACTCCTTCTTGGCTTGCATCGGCAGCCGAGCGAAGAGACTGGGCAAGCGCCGACCGCGCTCGACTCGTCCGGCCAAACTGAAAACACTCTCGAAATCTGCAATTCAGATCACAGTAAGCCGCCGGGCAACCGCCGGCTTCGGGCAAGATGCATAGCGCGAGGATTCAGCCGCCATTCCAGCAATTGCAGCAAATCCGGAAATTCGTCGCAATGGCCGACGTAGCGACGCGGAGTCGCAGGTCGCAATTCACCAGACCATCTTGCGCGTGCAGGTTGACTACTTATCTAGGCAGTGGATTTGCCGGGGCGGGGCGTTCCAGGAATTGGTCGCTGCAAAAAGTCGCAACTTGTCAGTACTATCGGAATTTTGAGAACGCGGCGCTGCAACGGGAAAATTTACGCTGCGCCGGAAACAATGGATTTCCATTGCCTGTCCGGGTTTGCCATCGCAGCAATTTAATATGGACGATAGCCCGCTTGTGGGGTGCGACCTTGGGCAGTCTCTATGTTTCGACGATTTGCACCGTCCGGTTCGTTGGCGAAAGTGCGAAGCCAAGCCGAAACAGGGTGCGCCACGACCCTTCGCCTGAAGTCCGAGTTGCTGGAAATGTAGACATTTCCTGTTTTGGAACTCGGCGGGCGCTCAGCTTTGCTCTGCGCCTTGCGCCGAGCAGTTTGGCAGACAGCTTAAAAGTACTGGGGGCGAATGGTCGCGCGTGGTCCCTTGCCATGGGCCGCCGGGCGGAGTTGTTTGGTTTTCCGATGGCGGGTTGACGGCGACTCCGGTTCGAACTGGACTTTCGCACACGGTCGTAGTCCATTCGAACTCTTTGGATTGTCGCGAGGAGCAGCGGCCGCAGAAATCCTGCGGCCGCGGCGAATTTATGTCATTTCGAGCGGAAACGCTCCATTATTGCTCGGAGATTATACGAACCACCAGCGTTCGGTCGCCTTGGACCCGTCCATTTGCCAATTTGCAGCTACATCGTCGGAATGGCCGATGCGCCTGTTGAGCGCGTGGATGTGATTGGCAAACATCGGGACCAGCGCGCCCCCGTCGTCGCGAATCAGAAGTTGCGCCTCTTCGTAGAGAGCGCGCCGCTTGTCGGAATCGAGTTCGGAACGAGCCTGTACGACGATTTGGTTGAACTTTATCGCACCTTCGGTATCCCGCCAGGCCGTGTCGTTCCACTCAGTTTCAGCGATGTAGGCCGACGAGAACATCCAGTCCTCGGTCGGTCGTCCGCCCCAATAGCAGGCGCCCCAAGGCTTTTTGTTCCAGACATTCGACCAGTAGCCGTCTGACGGTTCGCGAATTACTTCGATTTCAATTCCGCACTCGGCAGCAGACGCTGCGATCAACTGCGCTGCATCGACGGCGCCGGCGAAAGCCGCATCAGAGGCCGAGAGTTGGATCGGGCCGCTGTGACCGGACTGCTGATAATGGTGCCTCGCCATGTCAGGATCGAATTCCCTTTGCGGAATGTTCGATGCATGGAATTGATTGGCCGTCGAAATCGGATGGTCATTGCCGAGCGCCCCGTGGCCGAAAAGGATCTTGTCAACCAGTTCCTGTCGCTTCACCGCAAGCTTCAGTGCGGTGCGGAGATGCAAATTGTCGAACGGAGCCGTGTCGACTCTCATCGGGAAAGTGTAGTGGAGCGTGCCGGTCGTTTCAAGTATGGCCAAGTGCGGCGCTCGACTGAGAAGCGCTACGGTCTTGGGATCCACCCGGTCGATCGCATCGACCTCGTCGTTTAGCGCAGCATTCTGGCGCGCCGTCACGTCAATGATCGACAGGATTTCAATGCTGTCGAAGAATGCAGTGTCAGGCTTGAAATAATTTGGATTGCGGGCGCCTTCCAATCGGACGCCGGGGTCGAAATTGACGTACGAGTATGGGCCTGTGCCTATTGGCGATGTCGGGTCGATTGTTCCTTCCGAGGATGGTCGGATGGTGAAATGATAGTCGCTGAGCAGAACTGGAAAGTCGGCATTGCCTTCGTTCAGCTCGGCAATCACATTGTCGCCATCGGCGCGGAGTACCTCAACGCCGGAAAGATTGCCTTTTGCTGCCGATTTAGAGTCCGGTCCCCTGTGATAGTTGAGCGACGCGACGATATCTTCGGCGTCAAGTGTCTTGCCATTATGGAATTCCACTCCTGAACGGACTTTGAAAATCCAATTCTTTGCGTCCGGCGTCGCTTCGTAGCTTTCTACCAGTTCCGGTCGCAATTGGCCGTCGGGCCCGACTTCGGTCATATGGTTGTATAGCGAAAACGAAGCCATGGTCATGAACCCGTTTTCATAGGTTGCCGGATCAAGCGAGTCCGTCGTAGAGCCGTGACCAAGCCCGGCTTTGAAGTGTCCGCCCATCGACGGCGTATTGGCAATGGCCTGATCGGCCAGGCTTAGCGCGGTTGGCAGAACCACGCCGGCAGTCACCGCT
Organism: Albidovulum sp. bin36; assembly: GCA_002238565.1. Taxonomy (GTDB): domain Bacteria; phylum Pseudomonadota; class Alphaproteobacteria; order Rhodobacterales; family Rhodobacteraceae; genus JAPPFL01. Next base: position 60,304 of record MPMP01000002.1, on the reverse strand, counting down.
GAACGAACGAACTGGCGGCGCGAAATCTGGCCGCGCTGAAGCTTGAGAGTCTGCTTCTCAAGGTGGCGCTTAGCACTGGACTTCATAACTATACTCCTTTTCGTTGGATAGGCGCTGCATCTGGTTGTCGTGCGCCTTTCAGTAGGAGTTTACACTATTGCCTCGAAAAAGCAAAGTCGAAAGCCCGGCCCGGGTGCATCTCAAACTTGTTGCAAAGCGATGCGAGAAAGTATTCCTATAGCAGCGCGCCTCTTTATGATGGGCTGGAAGGTCGGAAACTCACATTCGGCCCAAACAACCACTTTGGGCTACACCCGCCCGGACCGCCCGGCGCCTGCGTTCACCCTCATGGCGGCGGCATTGCCTTGATTTTACATCCAACATTCCAGAGGTTATAATACCTGCGTTTCGGGTCGCTTCGTTTGGCCGAAGGCGACCATAGAAGGAAACAGAATGGCAGTTGTATCGACAATTATTAAACGCTTGCTCTTGGGCCTCCTAACTCTGTTTGTCGTTTCACTTATTATATTCGGATCAATCCAGTTTCTTCCAGGCGACTTCGCCGAAGCCGTGCTGGGGCAGGCTGCTACAACGGAAACGGTCGCGGCTTTTAGGAAGGAGCTTGGATTGGATCAGCCCTCCTACATCCGCTATTTCGACTGGATCGGTTCAGTCATGACCGGCGACTTCGGCACTTCCTTTTCCGGTCGGGCCGCGTCGGGAGTGGATCGTTCCAGATCTGTTGCCGAACTGATTGCGCCAAGACTTGCCAACACGCTGTTCCTCGCCGGCATGACAGCCGTGGTCGCTGTTCCACTAGCGCTGATTCTTGGAATAACTGCGGCTCTGTGGCGGAATTCGTACTATGATCGTATCGTCAACGCCTCGACATTGACGACAATTTCGTTTCCCGAATTCTTTGTCGCTTACATTCTCGTTCTCCTGCTCGGCACGCTCTGGGCCGTATTCCCGAGCTTGGCCGATGTGCAGCAAGGCATGAGTTTCGGCGAGCGCGTATATAAAACCGCCTTGCCCTCGCTTACGCTGACGCTTGTAATTGTGGCGCACTTGATGCGCATGACGCGCGCGGCCATAATCAATTTACTCGCCTCTCCCTATATCGAGATGGCGCAACTTAAGGGAGAATCCCCGATGCGGGTCATCCTTTTTCATGCGCTGCCAAACGCCTGGGCGCCCATTGCAACCGTCACCGCGTTCAACCTCGCCTATCTCGTAGTCGGCGTAGTCGTGGTCGAAGTCGTTTTTGTCTATCCCGGCATTGGACAGCTCATGGTTGACGCCGTCAGTTCGCGCGACATTCCCGTGGTGCAGGCCTGCGCCTTGATTTTCGCCGCCACCTACATTCTTCTGAACCTTATTGCCGACGTGATTGGAATCGCCACCAATCCCAGGCTTCTCCATCCAAAATGACCGACAAGAACACTTCATATTCCGCCGCGGGGGAGGTTGGCAGCGTCCGCATGCGCCGGACGCGTCTGCAAAGGACATGGGTCGAACTCAAAAAAGCGCCGCCAACGGCGATAATCGGTCTAGTCGTTATCGTATTCTACATCGTTCTTGCGCTCTTTGCGCCCTTGATCGCTCCCTATGGAGAGGCGGAAGTTCTTCCGAATCCCTACGCGCCCTGGTCGTCGGATCACTGGCTCGGAACCGACCAAATTGGCCGTGATTTGCTATCCCGTTTGATCTACGGCGCCCGAAACACGATAGGAATCGCATTTCTGACAACTCTCCTAGCTTTCTTGATCGGGGGAGCGCTAGGCTTGGTTGCCGCTATCAATCGAAGCTGGCTGGATCAGCTGCTCAGCCGAGGCGTCGACGTATTGATGGCAATTCCCAGTCTGATCTTTGCTCTTATGCTGCTGTCGATCGTCGGCCCGTCGGCCGGTTCGCTGATCATTATCATTGCAGTTCTGGATTCCACTCGCGTGTTTCGGGTAACGCGGGCGGTGGCGATCAATGTGGCGGTCATGGAATATGTCGAGGCGGCAGTCTTGCGCGGCGAAGGTCTCGGCTGGATCATGAGGCGGGAAATCCTGCCCAACATCATGCCTCCGCTGGTTGCTGAATTCGGTCTAAGATTCTGCTTCGTCTTCCTGACTATCGCGGCGCTTAGCTTTCTTGGCGTCGGTATTCAGCCTCCCACTGCCGACTGGGGCACGATGGTGCGAGAAACGGCCAATCTGATCCAGTTTGCCAAGTTTGACCTAAGGGCCGGCGTAACGCCGCTTCTTCCAGCCGGCGCGATCGCTCTTCTGACGGTTGCGGTGAATTTCGTAGTTGACTGGTTCCTTCACAAGACAAGCGGAATTCGCGATGAGCAATAGCGGAGGCGATCGGCTGCTGGAGATGCGGAACATCCGCATTGAGGGATTTGCGGACGAAAAATGGAATCCGATCATCCGGGGGGTCGATCTCAGTCTGGACAGGGGAGAGGTCCTTGGCTTGATTGGGGAGTCAGGCGCCGGCAAATCAACGCTCGGCAAAGCCTCCATGGGCTACACTCAACCCGGCTGCCGGATTTCCGGCGGAACGATCGTCTTCGACGGCATAGATTTGCGCGAACTGAGCAGTAGCCGGCTGCAGCGCATTTGGGGATCCCGCATCGCCTACGTAGCGCAGTCGGCGGCAGCCTCCTTTAACCCGGCGCACAAGTTGATCGACCAAACCGTTGCAGCCGCCGTGCGCGAGGGGATCAGTAGCGATTCAACCGCAAGAGACGATGCTCGCAAACTCTATGCTTCGCTTCAATTGCCGGAACCCGGCTCGATCGGCGAGCGCTATCCGCACCAGGTTTCCGGCGGCCAGCTGCAGCGCGTCATGACCGCGATGGCCTTGTCGCCCCGTCCCGATCTGATAATTTTCGACGAGCCGACCACGGCGCTCGATGTAACCACGCAAGTCGAGGTGCTGGGGGCAATCCGCGACATCGTGGAAAACTTCAATACGGCGGCTATCTACATCACGCACGACCTGGCCGTCGTGGCGCAAATGGCCGACCGAATAAAGGTCCTCCGATACGGTAACGAAGTGGAGGAAGCCGATACTCGCGAGATGCTGGCCGAGCCCAAAATGGATTATACCAAGTCGCTGTGGGCGGTGCGCACGCTACGCAAGGAGGCGAAGAGTTCTGCGAAGAACGTGCTGGACATAGAGAATGTCGACGCTTCGTACGGCGGTTCGGCCAAGGTTCTGCATGATGTTTCGATTAGACTGCCGCTCGGTCGGACGGTTGCGATTGTCGGCGAGTCCGGTTCAGGCAAGTCAACCGCCGCAAGGGTGGTGACCGGACTGCTTCCGGCATCGAATGGAAGAGTTTTGTTTAACGGCGACCAGCTGCCGCCCGATATCAAGAACCGCAGCAAGGAGCAGTTGCGCAGAATCCAGATGATCTACCAGATGGCCGACACCGCGATGAACCCCCGCCAGACAGTGGGCGAAATCATCGGGAGGCCGCTTGAATTCTACCATGGATTAAAGGGCAAGGAGAAGGAGGCCAAGGTCTTCGAGCTGCTCGAGTCGATCGAGTTGAACGAGGAGTTTTACGACCGTTTGCCGGGCGAACTCTCCGGCGGACAGAAGCAGAGAATCTGCATTTCCCGGGCGCTTGCGGCGGAGCCGGACGTCATTATCTGCGACGAAGTGACATCGGCGCTCGACCAAATCGTGCAGGAAGGAATCTTGCAGCTGCTGATGCGCCAGCAGAGGGAGCGCGGGATTTCCTACTTGTTTATCACCCACGACATAGCAACGGTCGAAGCGATTTCAGACGAGATCGTAGTTATGCTGAATGGCCGGGTGGTGGAGCAGGGGATCAAAGACGAAGTCCTGTCGCCGCCGCATCCCGAATATACCGAAAAGCTGCTGAAATCCGTGCCTGAGATGGATCCCTGCTGGCTAGACCGGGTCTTCCAGGAAAAGTCGATAGCGGTCTGAGCGACAATTCGCCGGAGCCCAGCCGTCCAGGATGTGATCAAGGCAGTCGACCGACACCATGCGGGGCGGATGCCCGACCGGGAATTTTTGCGCGATTAGGCGATGGGCTCACCTTTAAATCGAAGCCCGCGGCGGTCGGTTCACGGCATGCGCGTCGGCATATGCTTCGGGCCGTCAGTCTCGCACTGCCAAGCCGCTCCGGAGAGTCGGTTCTCAACACAAGCCGCAACCGGTATTGCGAAGTACCCGGGCATGCCATCATGAACATGCTCGAAAGATCGCGCGTCCTGCATGCACTCGTTTCCATTCGCCCCGAAATTTATTCCGCGACAAAAATCTGGTACGCAGAATTTTCCGCAACGGATCCTTTGCGCGCAGTGCGGGAAGAGAGGCAGTTTGATGGCACGCCGGCAGCGATATGCTTGGAAACCGAAGCCAGACGCGCGGACTACCGTCCCGCCGGGATTGCGGCTTGACGGGATACGATTCTGCGGCATTGGCGGGCATAGCTCCGCTCGGATGCATCCCCGCATCCTAGGCCGGCTGCCAGCAGAGCGCCTGCTGGAAAATCTTATTTTCCGCGGACGGCATGATCCCGCCACCGGCGAATCCGCCTTCGCGGCTGCCTATCCGGCGGCCTGGCCGTCACTCTTGTCATTCCCTTGCCTCCGACGATACGCGATTTCGTCGCCTGCCATGCCTGAGCCGATGCGCGCCGGCCTGAATGGAGCTGCGTTGGATGAAGTCGATGCCTCTGCGGGCAGCACTCCTCGGAGGCCGGAATCCCGGGATCGGGAGCGAACGGAAATGGATCGATGACTTCTCTAGGATCGGAGCTACCGCGCTCCGCCGAACGTCGCCGCCGACGGCTCTGGATCGAGTTTCTGTGCCTGTTCCTCGCCGCGCCGGTCCTTGTGGCCGTTTACTTCCCGTCATCCGCGATGCTGCCGGCGCTGTTCGCGGGCACCATATTGGGGATGGTCCTGCTGCACCGCACGCCGGGCTTTCACTGGCGCGATCTGGCGCGAGGCTGGAGAAAAATCGACTGGAAGTTTGTAGCGGTATTTGCGATTGCCACGATAGCCGTTTCCGTAGGGATCCTGATGGCCGCACTGCCCGGTCGATGGTTATTGCTCTACCGCATGAATCCTGGAATATGGCTGGCAATCCTGGTGCTCTATCCCTTTCTCTCGGCGCTGCCGCAGGAGATTGTGTTCCGCTCGCTGTTCTTTCGCCGGTACGGGCCGATCTTGCCGCCTGCGCATGCTGCGCTGTTGCTGAATGCGTCGGTCTTTTCTCTGGCGCATCTGCTCTTCTGGAACTGGATCGTCGCTTTGATGACCTTTGCCGGCGGGCTGGTATTCGCTTGGGCCTACGAGGTGCGGGGATCGTTCCCGTTTGCAGTGGTCCTGCATGCGGTCGCGGGCAACATTCTGTTTACCGTCGGAATTGGCACGCTATTCTACGCAGGCGTGATTGTTCGACCGTTTTAAGCGGCATCGAACCGCAGCGCATAGCCTGGAGGCTTCGGTTTTTGCCATTGCGCTTGTCGAAGGCGAAGCCTGCCGTGCGGCCAGCGCCGACTTGCGGAAGCAAGTCTTTCTTCTATTTGGCGAGTCCTGGAGTTGCAAAAGCCGAGCTGGAAAACTCGGGCATGGCGACAGGCCGCGGCATAGGAAATTGCGGATTGAAATTGGGTTCCTTTCGAATGAATGACGGTGAAACTAGCGTGGCATTCCTTTCTTGACGAGAGTGCGGGCGACGGAATCCTTCCACCCCGCGTAATCGGAATCGCGGCGCGCCGCCGAAATGCGAGGCTCGAATCGGCGCTCCAGCGACCAGCTCTTTGAAAATTCCTCCGGCGGCGGGCATATTCCGGATTTCAGCCCGGCGAGGTATGCGGCTCCCAATGCGGTGGTTTCGGTGACTTCCGGCCGGTCAACAGGAGCGCTTAGCTGGTCGGCCAGCGCTTGCATCGTCCAGTCGCTGGCTGACATGCCTCCATCCACGCGCAAGACTACGGACTCCAATTCCGGCCAATCCGCCTTCATGGCCTCCATAAGATCTCGGGTTTGAAACGCGACGCTCTCGAGAGCGGCTCGCGCCAACTCCGCGGGACCGCTGCCGCGCGTCAAGCCGAATACGGCTCCTCGGCATTCGGAATCCCAGTATGGGGCGCCGAGCCCGGTGAAGGCCGGAACCAGGTACAGCTTTTGTCCGGGGTCGGCCGACTCCGCGAGCGATTGGGTGTCCGATGCCGAGCCAATAAGCTTAAGCTCGTCTCGCAGCCATTGAACGGCGGCTCCCGCGACGAAAATGGAGCCTTCCAGAGCGTAGGTCGTTTTGCCGTCCAGTCGGTAGGCTATTGTCGACAATAGCCGATTGGCGGAAGCCACGCGGTCTCCGCCCGTATTGAGCAGGGCGAAACAGCCTGTGCCGTATGTCGATTTCAGCATTCCCGGCAAGAAGCAAGCTTGGCCGATCGTCGCCGCCTGCTGGTCTCCGGCGACGCCGCGGATCGGGATCGAACGACCGAAGTACGACGGGTCGGACCTGCCGAATTCCGCCGAGCAATCGCGCACCTCGGGCAACATGCATCTCGGTATATTGAAGATGGACAATAGGTCGTCGTCCCATTCGCCCGTTCCGATATTGAAGAGCATCGTACGCGAGGCGTTTGTGGCATCGGTAACGTGCGACCTCCCGCCGGTTAATTTCCAAATCAGAAAGGTGTCGACAGTACCGAACAGCAGCTCGCCCGTCTCGGCCCGGTTTCGCGCGCCGTTCACGTTGTCGAGAATCCAGGAAAGCTTCGATGCCGAAAAATACGGATCCAGCAGCAATCCCGACTTTTCCCCAATAATCGGTTCAAGCCCGTCCTTGCGCAGCGATTCGCAGATGGAAGAGGTGCGCCGATCCTGCCAGACGATCGCATTGCCGACCGTTGCTCCGGTGGATTTATCCCATACGAGCACAGTCTCCCGCTGATTCGTAATGCCGATCGCCGCGACTTTATCGGAGTCGATTTCCGCCAGCGCGGAATTTGCGGATTCAATCGTTGACGAAAGTATTTCCGAAGGATCGTGCTCGACCCACCCGGAACTGGGAAAAATCTGCGTGAATTCCCGCTGACCGGACGCGACCGGCTTGAGGGCGCTGTCGAATACGATTGCACGGCTTGAAGTCGTGCCTTGATCGATCGCTAGTATTGCTCCCATTTCGGTCTCCTTGATTTACGCCCGTTCGATTTTAGCAGGGCGGCGCGAGGCGTAAAGGACTATGCGCGTGCGAACGAATCCGTTCCGATGCCGGACTCTCCGGCAAGCGGGGAGATTTATTTTGCATTAAGGGGTCGGCGTGTTGATTTTCGCTTGTATTGACCGGCGTGCTGCTACAATCATATCCCAATGCTAGTTTTTTAGGGAGATTAATCATGCAGACACGCGCCGCGGTTGCGATTGAAGCCGGCAAACCGCTGGAAATCATGGATGTAAATTTGGAAGGTCCCAGGGAAGGGGAGGTGCTGGTCGAAATCAAGGCTACGGGGATTTGCCACACCGACGAGTTCACCCTCTCCGGAGCGGACCCCGAAGGACTCTTTCCCGCGATTCTCGGGCATGAAGGCGCCGGCGTCGTCGTTGATACCGGACCCGGAGTATCAACCGTTCGCAAAGGCGATCACGTGATTCCCTTGTATACGCCGGAGTGCAGGGAATGCCCTTCCTGCCTGTCGCGAAAAACCAATCTTTGCACGGCTATCCGAGCGACGCAGGGCCAAGGCCTGATGCCGGACGGCACCAGCAGGTTTTCAACCCTCGATGGAGATCCAATACTCCATTACATGGGGTGCTCAACGTTTTCGAGACATACCGTTCTTCCTGAAATCGCCGTGGCGAAAGTTCGCGAGGACGCGCCATTCGACAAGATTTGCTACATCGGGTGCGGCGTAACAACCGGAATAGGCGCGGTCATGAATACGGCCGGCGTCGAGCCCGGGTCCAAGGCAATAGTTTTCGGGCTCGGGGGAATCGGCCTGAATGTCATCCAGGGACTCAGGCTTGTCGGAGCCGACATGATTGTCGGCGTGGATGTCAATCCCGGGAAAAAGGAATGGGGCGAAAAATTCGGCATGACTCACTTCGTCAATCCTGCCGAAGTCGAAGGCGATCTTGTAGCTTATCTGGTGGATTTGACCAAATCGAGCGCGGACCCCACCGGCGGAGCGGACTATACATTCGACTGCACCGGAAACGTGCAAGTCATGCGCGCGGCCCTCGAAAGCAGCCACCGAGGCTGGGGCCAGTCCATAATCATAGGCGTTGCGCCCGCCGGGGCGGAGATTTCGACGCGCCCGTTCCAGCTTGTCACTGGCCGCGTTTGGAAGGGTACGGCTTTCGGCGGCGCGCGCGGACGGACGGACGTGCCGAAAATGGTGGATTGGTACATGGACGGAAAGATCGAGATCGATCCGATGATTACTCATACGCTATCGCTCAATGACATTAATTCCGGATTCGACCTCATGCATGCGGGCGAGTCGATCCGTTCCGTCGTCGTGTATTGAATCCACTGGCGCTTTTGTCCCGCGGAACCGCAGCGGGACGTGCCGCATCCTGGCGGAACGGCTCTAGAGCCGTTCCGGCTGTCCAACCGAGCGCCCGAATCCGATGCCGAATGGATTATTGCCGATCCCCGCCGATTCGAATGGCAAAGCGTCTGTTTGTTCGCACTTGGTTCAAGGCCGCAGTCAATTCGGGCGCGCTGCTGAATTCGGTTCAAGCTGAGCTTGAACATCTCTCGCCTCGTCTTGAGCGCGAATCGGCGCGTATCGAATAAAGCCTTATGGCGAGTTGAATTGAATTCCGGTCGATCTTTGGGATTTTAGGCGCTTGCGGAGAGGCTTCCGATCAATTTTTCGGTAGTCGAATCGGACGCTAAGCCGGATTCCGGCTTGGCATTGAAAAGGGTGCGACAAGCATATAAATTCGCGCGATAGGCTAGGATTTCCGCCGGAGGCGAACAAGTTGCTACCGGGATTCCCATTCAGGCGCCGTTTTCAGGATCTCAGCGAGCAAGAAATCCTGGCTCTCGCCATCTCGTCCGAAGAAGACGACGGCAGGATCTATCGAACTTATGCCGAAAAGCTAAGAAGCGACTATCCTCAGGCCGCCGCGATGTTTGACAGTATGGCGGACGAAGAGTCGAGCCATAGGCGCCTCTTGATCGAACTGCACAAGCGGCGATTCGGAGACCTGATTCCGTTAATTCGGCGAGAGCACGTGGCCGGATTCTACAGCCGAAGGCCGATTTGGCTGGTTGAAAACCTGGGATTGAATAAAATTCGCGCCGAAGCCGAAGCGATGGAGCGGCAGGCGTCCGAGTTCTACAGGAAGGCGGCGCATCACAGCCGCGATGCGACTACGCGCGAGCTGCTGGCAGACTTGGCGGAAGCCGAAATCGGCCATATTGAAACCGCCGCGTCGCTTAATCGAGAAGCCGCCGATTCCGGCGCCCGAGACTCCGAGAACCGGCGTTCCCGCCGCCAGCTCGTGCTCGTTTGGGTGCAGCCCGGACTCGCGGGGTTGATGGACGGATCGGTGTCGACTCTCGCGCCGATTTTTGCGACGGCGTTTTCAACGCGGGATACGTCCACGACTTTTATCGTCGGTTTGGCGGCTTCAGTTGGCGCGGGAATTTCCATGGGATTTACCGAAGCCGCGTCCGACGACGGCCAATTGTCCGGCAGGGGGTCGCCTTTCAAGCGCGGGCTGGCATCCGGGACGATGACGACAATCGGCGGGCTAGGCCATGCATTGCCGTATCTTATCGCCGATTTCTGGACCGCGACCACTATTGCGATCGTTATCGTATTTCTGGAACTCTGGGCGATCGCATGGATACAGAACAAGTATATGGACACGCCGTTTTTCCGCGCGGCCATGCAGGTCGTTTTGGGCGGGTCCCTCGTATTCGCAGCTGGAATCGCCATCGGCGTAGCATAGCTTTTCCGTCTGTTCGGTTCGTGCGCCGCTCAATGCGGGACCGTTCGAAGCGGGCGGCGAAATATTTCGCGCCGTATTCTTGATCGAGGCGCTCGAATCAGCATGTCTACTTTCACATTCCGGATGCCGGGCGGCGGAAATCCTTTAGGCAATTGCGAATCCGGAGGAGGCATGGGCCGAATCCGTCGAATGGGAGGGCAAAGGCACGTTCCGCAATCGCTAAGCTCGGCGAATAGCGTTCGGACGGAAGCAGCCTGCTTTATGCGATTGGCGCAGGAATATGACCCCCTTGAACCCCGATGCGCATTTCGCCTATAGCGTGCGCGGGTCGCGGGACTCCCTGATTTCGCTGTCGGCCGGAAAATTTTTTCGAATGGCGTCCCGGCTCCGGGCTGAAATCGCCGGATTTTAGAAAACCGCTCAATCCCGCTCTATTCCAGTTCCTCAAAGGGGTGAAATTATGGAAATCGTCTCGGAAAACAAATGCTTCGACGGCGTTCAGGGCGTCTACAAGCATAAGTCGACATCTTGCCAATGCGATATGACGTTCGGGTTGTTTCTTCCGGCCGATTGCAGGAACGATGCGACTCCCGTCATCTGGTTTCTTTCGGGCCTAACCTGCACGCACGAAAACGCCATGCTCAAATCAATGGCGCAATATTTTGCCAATCGCCACCGAGTCGCAATTGTTTTTCCGGACACGTCGCCTCGCGGCGACTCGGTTCCGGATGACGAAGCCTACGATCTTGGAAAAGGCGCAGGCTTTTACGTAGATGCGACTGAAGAGCCTTGGGCAAAAAATTACGGAATGCGCAAATATATCGAATCCGAACTTCCGAAATTGATTTTTTCCAGTTTTCCGCTGTCGCCCGAACTGCAAGGCATTTGCGGCCATTCGATGGGCGGACACGGCGCATTGACGGTCGCCATGTCGAATCCGGATAGGTTTCGATCGGTCTCGGCATTCGCGCCGATAGCGAATCCGACGAAATCCGATTGGGGGCGCAAGCAGTTTCTAGCGTATCTGGGCGAGGACGAATCGGTTTGGGAGCGGTTTGATTCCACGATTCTTATGAAGGAGACGGGATTTCCCGGTCCGATTCTAATCGATCAGGGAACGAAGGACCCGTTCTACGATCTTCTAATGCCCGGATCATTGATGCAAGCGATGGCCGATGTCCGCCAGAACGGCTCGTTTCACTTGCGGGAGGGATACGACCACAGCTATTTCTTTATCATGTCCTTCATCGAGAGCCACATCAAGTTCCATCGCCAAGCCGCCGGCAAATCTTGATCGGCAAAATCTGAATTCGACTTGCGCGGATTCTATTGCGGCCCGCGCGGCTCATTCTTCAATTTCCCGGATGCGTCCCGCGTGCCTTGTTGAATTCGCGCATTCTCGCAAATACGTCGACTCCGATTTGCGAATAGACATCCAGAATATCCACGAGCACCCAGTTTTCGCGAATTAAATCGCCTTCGCATCGCCAGAAATCCAGGCTTCGCATCGTGATTTTCCGGTTCGACGGCGCGATGCCCAGCCAGCCATCGCCGCTAATCGTCATTCGCATGCCGGGCCAGGCCGTAAAGCCGACATAATCGCCTTCCGCAAACAAATTTCCCGCTCCGAGCGAACCGATGCGATCCGGCATCGCGTTCAAGAACGGAATTTGATGCCAATCGCGGAATCCTTGAATTCCGCGGCAAGTGCCGATTCCAGCCGGGCCGTACCAGCTGCAGGCGGGATGCCAGTAGTCCGGCAGCCGCATGGCTTCGACGCCGCCTTCGGCGAACTTTCCGAGCGCCGCGAGCATGCTGCTGACGATGTTCAGGCTAACTTCGCAGTTTCCGCCGGCGAGGTTCGGGAGAAGGCCGTCCTGCGTGGCCGGGCCAGGCACGTGCCATTCCCGGCCCAGGCTAGGGGACATGGGCCAAGCGCGCGCCTGCATCATGAGTTCGGGAATGTCCCAAAGCGCCTGCATTTCGACGACCTGTTCCGATTCGAACCTGAAAAACTCGTGGAATCGCATGGATGCCTGGTGGCCTGTCGGCGGAATATCGAGCCATGGGCGCCGGAACGATCCGGTATAGTATCCGCAGCAGCCAACCCAGACGGACCCGTTCGAGGCCGCGCCTCCGATGACAATCGTGTCGCGCCGTTCGAGGTCGGGAAAGGCATTCGCTAGAGACGCGAATACGTCCTGCGAGAGCTGCTCGGGCCCGCTTAGGGTTTCGAAAGGATAGGTCAATTGGATCAGCGCGTTTTCGGCGAAAATTGATTTGACCGCATTCTCCGCCGCCTGCATGTCGCCATTGTAAAGAGCGTTTCGCAATGGCCGCAAAGCAGCCTTGTTTCTTTCGTGCGGGCTGGAACTCAAAATTATTACTCCTAGGCTCTTTCGTTCAACGGGTTCGAATTGCCGACGGATTGGCTAAGGCTTCCTTCAAATGCTGGAACGTGACTTGCCAGAGTCGAATCCAGAAGACCGGCGAACGCCGGCTCGGTTTAATCGCGAAGACGATGATTCGACCATGGCGGCAACCAATCATTCGGCATTTCAGGCGCGACTTCTAGACCGCCGCCCGCCGCCTAGATCTCAATGGCATTTCGTTGACCGGAAGATGCACGACGGCCGACAAGGCGCCGACTGCTATGCCCACCCACCAGACGACCGTGTAGTTGCCGTACGCGTCGTAGAGATTGCCGCCTAGCCACACGCCGAGGAATCCTCCAATTTGGTGGGAAAAGAAAATGATTCCGTAAAGCGTGCCCATATAGCGCAGGCCGTAAATGTGCGCAATCAAACCGCTTGTTAGAGGTATCGTCGCAAGCCAAAGCAAACCCATGACGAAAGAAAAAACGATAACAGTTGTCGGCGTAATAGGCAGGAGGATGAATATGGCCGAAACAATGGTTCGCGCGGTGTAAATGAGAGCAAGGAGGTATTTCTTCGGGAAGTATTTGCCCAGCCATCCTGCCGCCACCGTGCCGATTATATTTGCCAATCCTACCAGCGCGATCGCAATGGCCCCGAGCGACGACGTGGTCGTTATGCCCAGCGCCGCAAGCGTGCTCGACGGGTCGATCGCGCTGCACATTTCGGTAACTAGAGCCGGGAAGTGCGCAGTTAGAAACGCAATCTGGTAGCCGCAGGAAAAAAAGCCGACGAAAATCAAGGTAAAGGACGGATCGCGCCAGGCTTTGCCGAGGATCTGCCCTAGGCTTTCCTCCAGCATTTGCCGGGAGGACGTATTCGGCCCGCGAATGAACGGAATTGCGAACAGAACGGAAAGAATGATGAAAGCGAAGGCGATGAATACCAGCTGCCAGGTCATGAATCCCAGCATCCACTGGGCTACCGGCGCTCCGAAAACTTGGCCCAGCGAACCTGCTGCGGTTGCAATGCCAAGCGACAGCGAGCGATTTTCGTCGGAACTTGCTCGTCCGACAACGCTAAGGATCACGCCGAACCCGGTGCCGGCAATTCCGAACCCGACCAGGATCTCATAGAATTGGTGCGCTTCAGGCGTAACGGCGAAACTCGACAATAGAAGTCCCGCGGCGTAGATAATCGCTCCAAGTATAATCGCCAACCGATCGCCCAGCTTTTCGCCAATGGCTCCAAAAATCGGCTGGCCAACGCCCCACGCGAGATTCTGTATGGCTATGGCTAGGGAAAACTCAACGCGAAGCCATCCGAATTCCTCGGCAATGGGAATCTGGAACACGCCGAAACTTGCGCGGATCGCAAAGCTCAAGAGAATAATCAGGGAGCCCGCTATAAGAACGGGAGTAAAGAGCGGTATCCGTGCCTTGTCCATGCAGCGGCTATAGCTTGAGTAACACGGGCATGCAACGACGCGAATTTTCGCGGTCGCGATCCGGCTCATAGGAAACTAGCTTCCCAGGCTCCGAGGCAAGCTTGGCCCAAATTCCTCGTTCTATTCGTTCTAAAGGGCGAGATTTGCGGTTGCCGCAACAAGCCCCGCTCGCCGATCGGGTTCAGCTTCGATCTTCCAACAAGCCGCAAGCACCGCGGAATATAATCCCGCGGATGCTGTTTCGTCCCTTCGAGCAAAGGTTTTAGCGCAAGGCAATTCCTCGATCTCTCGGCTTCGGATGCACGGGAATCGCATTTCCAAGTCGAGTACGAATTTAGCCGTATTTGCCAATAATCTCGAACAGTTCCAGGACTCCCTGCAATCGCAGCTGTTCGGATGGCGATAACCGCCTTTTGGCGCGCGCAAGCAAGCTGGGATAAGCCTTGCCTGCAGCGTTCCCGATCACGAATGGCCGCTAGTTCCGCCGCGGAAAATTTCGCGCCCAATCGAGGGTTCTTCCAATGGGCGATAGTTTTTGCGATCATTCATTCGAATGCGGTTTCTGGCGAAATGCTCGGGTCAGGGCAGGATCCCGGAATTACCGAAAGCTACTGCCGGGGTTTGAATTCTCAAGAACGCCTAAAGTCCATTTTTCCGCCATGCATGTCGACGATGAAATTCCTTTAGCGCTTCTCGATTGCGGAGGTCGGCTGGCAAGGAATACGGCCGAACGGCATTCTATCGCCGTCAGTTTGGGTCTTGTCGCCCTCGGGCGCAATGTCGAAATAACGCAAGATCTACTATCTTGATTTTTGATTGATTTCGCACGCGAAACCAAAATTGATCCTGAGTAATTCCGCTGCGTGGCGGAAGTGGTTTGCATTCTTTGCCGCGGCTTGAACCCACTATCGACTAACCGCAGTCTTTGCGACCACGGTCCTATGGATCAATTAACGCTTTGTTCGAATTGCTATTCGACCGGAGGTGCCGAGACGTATAAAGACGGTTTCGGAGCAATCGCCCAAAACCCGGCTGAATTTTTCCTGATCCCTTGCAGCGATCGATTTCGGCAGGCGGCACGCGCAAGTCGGCGTAGTTCCATGGCGCCGGAATCGCCTGTCCGGAAAGCGCCGCGCCATTTTCGAATTGCTTGCAACCAATTGCCGGGGCAGCTACGGAATTCTCTTGTTTCGTACAACGTTAATCGATTTTCATTTTTGGGCGGAGCAAGTGAATTCAATCCTGGAATCTTACAATATTCGGGTTGCCGATGGACGAATTCAAGCGGATCGGGATCAACTCGCCGCTGTCGGCGAACTGGAGATGCTTGCATCAAGAATCAAGGATGGAAGCAGGGACTCTAGCCTGATTAAGGGGATCTTTAGCCGAAAAACCAATTCGAACGTCAAAGGGCTCTATATTTGGGGAAGCGTCGGCTGCGGCAAGTCCATGCTAATGGATATGTTCTACGAAAAAGCGCCGATTGAAAGAAAAAGTCGAGTTCATTTTCTGGAATTCATGCAGAGCATTCATTCGAGTCTTCACGAAGTTCGAAAAACGGGCGTAAGCGACGCGATACCTCCTGTTGCGAAAGAGATTTCAGTCAACAGTCGGCTGCTGTGCCTTGACGAGATGCAAATTGAGGATATCGCCGACGCAATGATCGTTGGCCGCTTGTTCGCCTGTCTATTCGACTCCGGCGTGGCGATTTGCACGACGGCAAACAAAGCTCCCGAAAGGCTCTACGAAAACGGTCTGAATCGAAATCTCTTCTTGCCCTTCATTGATCTATTGCACGAGAAAATGACAGTTCATCGCCTGGCTGGCGAAACGGACTACCGCCAGAATCGAATAATGGGAGAGAGAAAGTACTTTTGCCCTGCGAATGAATCCGCCGATCAAGAAATGGACCGAATTTGGCTGGCCTTGGCGGGAGGCGAGCCTACAACCCTTGTATTGAAGGTAACGGGTCGTGAAGTCGGCATCTCGCGATTTAGAAACGGCGTGGCGCGAGCCAGTTTTTGGGAGTTGTGCGGCCAGCCGCTAGGCCCGGGCGACTATCTAGAGCTTGCGAAATACGTGCGAGTTCTGATGCTGGACGAGATTCCGATACTCTCTCGTGCTAATTACAATGAGGCAAGGCGGTTCATAATGCTTATCGACGCATTGTATGATTCTGGAGTAAAGCTATTCGCGTCGGCGGATGCCGAGCCCGATAAATTGTATATCGAAGGCGAGGGGGCGTTCGCATTTCAGCGAACTGTTTCGCGACTGCAGGAGATGCAAAGCTTCGGCTGGGGCGAAAGCGAGACCCGATCCATGGCATGAGCGGCTTTCGCTATTCGCCGCCTTGCGAACCCCTATCCGTTGTATACCGAGACGGCGCCTTGTTGCTGGTCGACAAACCGTCCGGGCTGCTTTCGGTTCCCGGAAAGAGCGCGGACCTCTCCGACTGCCTGGAATCTCGCGTAAAAGCTGAATACTCTGGAGCTTTGCTTGTTCATCGGCTTGATATGTCGACGTCCGGCCTGATGGTTTTCGCCATGACGAGAGCGGCGCAACGGAATCTTGGCATCCAATTCGAAAAAAGAATAGTCAAAAAAACATATGTCGCGAGAGTATTCGGCCACGTCGCCGAGTCCGGAGGCGTAATCAAGTTTCCTTTGTCAGCCGACTGGCCGAACCGTCCCAAGCAAAAAATCGATATGCTGAACGGTAGGTCCGCCACCACTAGATGGCAAGTGATTTGCCGTGAACAGCTCGCTACCCGCCTCTTTTTGTTTCCCGAGACCGGGCGAAGCCATCAGCTTCGGGTCCACATGAAGGAAATCGGGCATCCCGTCCTCGGCGACCGGCTATATGCCGATGACCGCGCCGCGTCCGCTGCCGACCGGCTGCAGCTTCATGCCGAGCGGTTGGAGTTCAGGCATCCGATTGGAGGCAAGGCGGTCCAGTATGAAGCCAAGTGCCCGTTTTGATTCGCGCTCTTAAATTGCCGCCTAAGGCACAGGCACGCGTGATCGAGTTGCAGCCACTCCTTTTGTCCGAAGACAGCTCCATACATCAAATCGCCCGGTTGTTTGCGAAAACGAATCTCCTCGGACAAAGCCGTAGAGTGCACCGCCTATAGAGATTTAAAGGACATGGCGACTGGCGGCTCGCAACACGGACAGTCAAACAACTAGCTGTGCTCGGGCTTTCATCCCGACTTGGTTAACTCGGTTTGCTGAAGGGAGCCTCGGAACCCGGCCGACGACCTGCGCAAGGACTTTGGCCTTCAACGCGGCAACCGCGATTCCCGCGGCTAGCCCAAGAGGATGTCCGAAGGCTAATTGGCGGGTCACATTTCCGGGACGCTGTACGGATCCGGCTCGTCTCACGCGCAATTTCGCCGCAGTACTGGGCAGACTGTCGGCAGGGAGTTTGAGAGTCGCGGAAACCTTGTCAAGTTTCCACTGATGGAGTAACGGAATATATGGCTTCGGATGTCGAATACATGAATGAGTTCAGAGATTGGCGGACGGAGCTTGCAGAGAACGAACAGGACGACATTGTTGCAGTAGATTAATTGCTGGATGAGCATGGTTCCGAACTGCAGTTTCCCTTTTCTTCGGGAGTAGCGGGTTCACTGCACAGTCGCATGCGCGAACTTCGTGCCCAAAGCGCCGGCAATCCCATTCGCATATTCTACGCCTTTGACCCGAAACGCGCGGCCATTTTGCTGATCGGCGGAGATAAGACAGGCGACGACCGATTTTACGAAAGGCTCTTGCCGCGGGTTGACCGGCTCTACGATGAACACCTGCAGGAACTGAAATACGAAGGAGAGATCCCATGAGTGGACATTACGCCGTTATCGGGCTGACAGAGAATTTTCCTCCTGAACGCCGGAAACGGATTGAGGCCCGGAAGAAGGAGCTTCGCGCAGCAATGCCCCTTCACGAGTTGCGGAAGGCGCGGGCCATGACACGGAAGGCAGTTGGAGAGGTTCTAAAAGTGAGAGCGCCGACCGTTGCCAGGCTGGAAACGCGAATGGATATGTATGTCTCCAATCTTCGCTCCTGCATTGAAGCGATGGGCGGCGAATTGAACATCGTGGCCAAATTCCCGAATGGCAGCGTGGCCATTACCAATTTCTCTGATGCTGGCGAGGATGTGAATGGCAGCTGAATACTGGCTGCAAAAAGGCGATCCGGTAAAAACCACTTTCACAGCGCAACGAGGATGCATGAAACGAGATCGGGATGATGGAAAGATTTTCAGATCGCTTTCCTCGCTCCGTGTGCAGGAAAGCGGGTTTCGGGCGAAATTCAACAAATTCGGTAACTAGTCACGTTCCAATTTCCATCTTTTTTCCCGTGGGATTCGGATTTTCACGTCGAGATTCGACCGTCGTGCGACCGCTCGGCATCTTATGGGCGAGATTCGTTTGGAAGCTTGGCTACGACGTCTTCAGCTTGACCGCTGCAGCCGCCGGGCCCGCCTCGAGCGTCTCCAATGCGTTCCAGTCCTGCTTGAGCGCCGTCTTCAGCATCATCCTCAGGTTCGCCCGGACCACCGCGCTTGTCCCGTTTCGGTAACAGCCGGAAATCTTCCGCTGGATCTTGCGCATCCGCAGGGCGCGCTCCGGCAGGTCGTGGCTGCCGGAACCGAGGGGTCGCACGCGAAGAGCAGCGCCTACTCCCTGAAGTCCAGCATGCGGATTGCGAGATTGCGGCCCTAGCGCCGTCGCCGCTTGCCCGGCGAGTCCAGCGGCGGCAGCGAGTCGCAGTAGGCGATTCCAGCCGCGAAGTTGTCGTCGCGCTCCCGGCTGCCCGGCTGGTGCGCGCGTAGATTCATGATAATTTACATGGAAATTTTATCGAATTATACAATCTTGGAACGGATTTAGTCGTGGCCGAAAGGCGGAAAGGGATTATCGTGGAGTCAAATTCGCCGCCGGACAAGCTTTCCCAGCAGTTGGGCGTTCTCAAGCGTCGCGAGGTCGAGGCTAGAATACTGGCGCCTTTATTGAAGGCTCTCATGGAAGAATTCGGTCGTGAAAAAGTCGAGGGAATTCTCTCGAATACTATCGTCGAACTAGCGCGAAACGAAGGTGCGAATCTGGCCGCGGATCATGGTTCATCCTTGGATTCGTTCGCAGATACATTGCGCCATTGGCAAAAAGACGGCGCAATGGAGATTGAAGTCATTGAAAAGTCGGAAACCCGGTTCGATTTCAATGTGACGCGGTGTCGCTATGCCGAACTCTATCGCGACCTCGGGATGCAGGATCTAGGTGCGCTCCTGTCCTGCAATCGAGACTTTGCTTTGATCGAAGGGTTCAATCACGACGCGAAGCTTGACAGAAAAGACACGATCATGGCTGGCGCTCCATGCTGTACTTTCAGGTACGCCTTTCCTTCGAACAATGGCGACTAGATCTAATTATGACCGATTTTTTTATGGAATGAACAGTGCTTATCGGCTTCCTCGCCGCGCATAGAACACTCGACACGGGCTGATCGACCGACGATATCGACGATCCGAACGCGCATATCCGATCCTTCAGCATGGTCAATCGCTGAGTCTAGTCGGTAATGGAGTGAACTGACCTCAATTCTACATTGCTCCACGTGAAGTCATTGATTCGGTCAATGCTTTCTCCATCAGTCCCGCAACAGATCCTGTCAATTGACGGTCTCTTTCTGAATGCGACTGAAGATTTTCGCGCTTTCATTGTATAGCTCCTCGCTGACAAAATCATAGTCTGTCGGAAAGAGGCCGGTTTCTTTGTCCAATTTTATTTCCTGAATCAATGATCCTGTTGGGTGTTTCCTTTGTTTGAAAAGCCATACCCCCACGCTGTCGGGATGCAACGCGGTCTTGGTTTCATCCGCGGCGTCTCGATTTAGGGTTGAGAGTTCAGACCGATGAACGATGTTAGAGAGTTCCTCAAGTACCCATTCACTATGCGTGGTGAGGATTACCCTGATACCATTCTTAATAAACGCTGCAATTTGACGAGTGAATTGAACTTGCATTGCCGGATGCAAATGCGCTTCCGGTTCCTCTACGATAAGTACATTTCCGGGACCGACCACATGGCGCAGGTACAGCACTACAGGCGCTAGTTCTGAAACCATCGAAGAAGCGTTCATCAAGGAAAGACTGTCGTTCCACCTTTCTGGCCTGTACGTGAAGCGCGGGTAGCCGATTGTCTCGGATTTATCCACGCCTATCGATCCATGGAGTATGGATCGTTCGATCCGCTTGTCGAGATCGTGTTGAAAATTTCGGCGTAGGCTCCTTCGAAGATCGAGATTGATCAACTGTTCGAGAAAATCTGCCAGAACACCCGAAAGCATGGGCGTTTGTGCGGCCGGACGCAGCCCGGTCATTGCGGCATTTTTAATCAAGGCACTGACAACCACGCTGTGGGCGTGCATTATTCCGGTCCGATCGGCAGGGAGATAGAACGCCGGCCGATGCAAGGGTCCGACGATTTGGGGACTGAAATGATCGGCTATGACCTCCAATAGCCTCCAAGCATAAAAATTCGCACGATCTTCGTTTTGACCACCTGGCGAAATCATATCCATCGCCAAGCTTTGCAACTCCTTGACAGCGTAGTCCTCATTCCCGGCACCGACATGCAATTCGGTGCTCAGGGGGAATTTGGTATTGAACTCGCTGTCCTGTGTTCCAATGGTTAATCCGTGTTCGATTGGCGCGACATCACTCTTGCGAGGCATGCGAAATCCAATTCGCGCGGCACCCTTGCCGCCTTTACGGATCAGCGCCCCGCCCTCTTCAATGCCGAAGCATCGCGCGACTTCATTGCCGAAATATGGGCCTTGCTCTTCAAGTCCGGAACGAATTGCATCCATAACCGATCCTGGAAGAGCAATGCCTTCTTCTAATGACGGCTTTTCGGTGTCCGCGATTAAGCTTTCCGCAAATTCGTGGAGCCCATTGATGGAATTCATGGCCAGTTCACTAGCTTCGAATCCGTGAAGCAATGGCGAACTTCGAGAAAAACGTCGACCTCCAGGCCAGCCACGGCTACTGAAATACCGGTGCAATGCATAGATCAGAATTGCCAGATAGGATTTTCCGGTGTTACTTGGCCCGATGAATACAGTTAACGGGCGCGGATCAATCTTGGCTTCGGCGATCGGGCCAAAATCATTCACTTCCAGTTCAAGGATGTTGTCCGTGTTTGGATCGCTCATTTCCCAAGTCTCCGGCTTCGGCGATCCTTCAAACAGAACGCAATTCGCTCATCAAATTCTGTCGGGCAAGGCAATTGAAATTCTCGGTGCGATCTGCAGCCGGAAACCGGAACAGGCTTGATTCCCCGTTAAAGCCGCAATGGCAAAATTTACAAATTTTATGGCACCGCGTCGCCGCGATCCCCGCGTTACGCGAGGACAAGCGCGAATCTTGAACGGAGGGCGGCCGCCGGAAGCGTCAATAATATTCCGCGATGCCAAGACTCGCGCCGCAAGCGCTATAGCCGATCCGGTTGTCTGCGCTCGCCGAAACCGTCGCCGCAATCAAGAACCATTCAACCTTGATTTTGGAACTATATCGAAGGCCAATCCGCGTTCAGGCGTTTCGCTGCCGCGTAGACCGCGCGTCGGGAAAGAACTCTATTTTCTGTTGCGGCGGCTGCGAATTCGGAAAATCCCAGCTTTTGGTCAAGAGAAGGGTCTGTTGGGCTTTCCGGTTTTTTGGTCGACTTGCTTCATCGAAAGCTTGACTTTGCCGCGGTCGTCGAAACCGAGTAGCTTGACCTTCACTTCTTGCCCTTCCTTCAGGACATCCGATGGGTGGCGCAGGCGCGATTCATTTATTTGGCTAATATGAACCAGGCCGTCGCGCTTTCCGAAAAAGTTTACGAAAGCTCCGAAATCCATAAGCTTTACGACTTTGCCGTTGTAAATCTTTCCAACCTCGGGCTCGGCGACGATTGCGTGAATCATGTCGTAAGCCTTGGAAATGGCTTCCGAGTTTGGCGATGCGATCTTGATTATTCCGTCGTCGTTTACATCGACTTTGGCTCCGGATGTCTCCACGATTTCTCGAATGACTTTTCCGCCTGTGCCGATGACCTCTCTAATTTTGTCCTGCGGGATCGACATAGTTTCAATTCGGGGCGCGTGAACTGAAAATTCGCCGGCCTCGGTAATCGAGTTCGCCATGAGGCCGAGAATATGCAATCTCGCATCTTTCGCCTGAGCCAGGGCTTTTGCCATGATTTCGGCTGTAATGCCGGCGACCTTTATGTCCATTTGAAGCGACGTGATTCCGCGTTCCGTACCCGCCACCTTGAAATCCATGTCTCCCAGGTGATCTTCATCGCCCAATATGTCGGTTAGAACCGCGAACTGACCGTCGCTTTCGAGTATCAGGCCCATGGCTATGCCGGCGACCGGGGCCTTGAGCGGCACGCCCGCATCCATCATCGAAAGAGATGAACCGCATACGGAGGCCATTGAGGACGAACCGTTCGACTCCGAGATTTCAGAGACGACCCTGATCGTGTACGGGAAGTCCCCGGCATCCGGCAGCACTGCCTGGAGAGCTCGCCAGGCAAGTTTGCCGTGCCCGATTTCACGGCGCCCCGGCGGGCCGAACCTACCCGATTCACCGACCGAATAAGGCGGGAAGTTGTAGTGGAGCAAAAAGTTCGAGCGAAAATTGCCGTGCAGAGCATCGACAATCTGCTCGTCTTCTCCCGTGCCGAGCGTTGTAACCACGATCGCCTGGGTTTCTCCCCTGGTAAACAGAGCGGACCCGTGCGTTCTCGGCAAAAAGCCTACTTCGCAGGAAATCGGTCGAACGGTAGCGGTATCTCTTCCGTCAATTCGAGAGCCGCCGCCAATTATGCCGCCGCGCAGGACTTCCGACTCCAATTTCTTGAGCGCATCCGGCAGATTGGAGTTGTCCCTGTCAAGGTCCGGCAGCGTGCGCACGATATCGGCTCGGGCGCCGGCGAGAGCATCCCGTCTTGCAAGCTTGTCGTTGATTGAATACGCCTGCCTTACGGATTCGGTTCCGAGATCCTTTACGCGTTCCAGCAAGTCGCCGTAGCTCGGCTGCTCGAATTCGAATGGCGGCTTGGCGGCGGTTTCGGCCAGATCAACAATGAGGTCAATTACGGGCTGGATGCTTTCGTGCCCGAACTGAACCGCTCCAAGCATTTCGTCTTCCGACAACTCATAAGCCTCGGATTCCACCATCATTACGGCATCGCGCGTGCCGGCGACGACTAGATCGAGTTTTTGCTCCGGCTTGGCGCGCAGGTTGTCCATGTCGTCAACAACCGGGTTCAAGACATATTCGCCCCGCGAAAATCCCACGCGAACTGCGGCGATCGGACCAAGAAACGGAACGCCGGAGATTGTAAGCGCCGCAGAGGCAGCGATCATGGCCAGTATGTCCGGGTCGTTGACGAGGTCGTGCGAGAGCACTGTGCAGATTACCTGGACCTCGTTCATGAATCCGTCAGCGAACAAGGGACGGATTGGTCGGTCGATCAGGCGCGAGGTCAGCGTTTCCTTTTCAGTTGGACGCGCTTCGCGCTTGAAAAATCCGCCCGGAATTTTCCCCGACGCGTAGTATTTCTCCTGGTAATGAACCGTAAGCGGAAAGAAATCCTGATCCGGCTTCATCGTCTTTGAAAAGGTTACGGCTGCGAGAACGCTAGTTTCGCCAAGAGTCGCCAAAACGCTGCCGTCGGCCTGGCGGGCGATCTTGCCGGTTTCCAATGCAAGCGTTTCGTCGCCCCACTGAATTTGCTTTTTGATAATTTCAAACATTTCTTGCCTTTCAGATACCGATTGTTCCTAGAATCGGTCGATTGGGCACGCTGGTTTTTCTCGGTGCCCGGATATTAAAATGAATTTCAAAAACGGCATGAACAATAATTTCAGCTGCCGAAATTTGAAAACTGAACCGGTTCGGGATTGGTTCCCGACCGATAGACCAGTGGTAGCCGAACGATTCCGGCTCCGGTGGTCCTAGCGCCGAAGTCCGAGTCGCTTAATGAGGGTTTGATATCTGTCCTCGTTCTTTCGTTTCACGTAATCGAGGAGTTTCCGGCGTTGAGCGACCATGTTCTTGAGGCCCAGCCTGGAATGATTGTCCTTCTTGTGAATTTTGAAGTGTTCCGTAAGCGTCTTTATCCGGGAAGTCAGTATGGCGACTTGGACTTCGGGCGATCCCTTATCGTTTTCGCTCGTCGCGAATTCCTTGATGAGGCGAGCCTTTTCGGCAGAAGATATCGACATCGTTTCTCCGTGATTTAATGCCTTCGGGCAAGCCAGGATGTCGTCCAGCCGTCCCAGTTGAATCCTCGCGCCGTGCGAGCGACCGCCGCTTATATTGCAGCCAAATTAGGAAATAAAGCGCTTTCGCAACTACTTTTGCGCTGTTTGGGAAATAATTCGAATTTATTTTCGGCATTTCGCGGCCATCGTTCATGGCCGGCCCCGAAGCCGTCGCGAAAAAGCCGAGGTTGTCCGAGTCCGAAGCCAATCGGGACCGGATGATCCAAGGAGCGTGGAGCTTTGCCGGGACTCCTGAAATTCCGCGGCTTCCTACTTGGCGCCTGATCTCGACTCGGAGTCTCCGAAAAACCGCAAAAGCGCGCCGGCGGCTTCCTCCGGTTGCTCCTCCATGATAAAATGTCCGCTTCCCCTTATCATTTCGCCGGTCAGGTTCGCGGCCCAGCGCCTCCAGATTCCCAGGGGATCGGGAGTTTTCGCGGGGAAGCCGCGCTCGCTCCAAATAAAATGAACGGGGCATTGAATAATTCGCCCGCGCAGCCGATCTTCGTTGTCGACACGTCGATCCAAGAAGGCGCCCGCTCTGTAGTCGGCGCACATTGCGGCTACGCAATCGCGTTCGCGCGCCTGGCTTCGATAGGACTCGAGCGACGCCGAATCGAAAGGACTCAATGACTTTTGGGCCGTCCAGCTAGCGATAGTCCAGTCGACGAATGAATCCGGGTCCGCTAAAATCATATTTTCCGGCAGCGGCGACGGCTGCGCGAGAAACGTCCAGTGATAGGCGCTTATGGCGATTTCCGCGTTCCAGCCCGCCCAGAAGTCTCCGGTCGGCACGACGTCGAGGATGGCGAGCTTCGCCACCCGGTTCGGATGATCCAGTGCGAATCGATAGGCCACTCTCGCGCCTCGGTCGTGCCCTGCAATTCGAACTTTGTCGAAGCCTAGGAAATCCAGAATTCCGGCAATATCCATGGCCATCGTCCGCTTGGAATACGAGCTGTGCTTCGGATCGTCCTCGGGCTTGTCGCTTTCGCCATAGCCCCTCAAATCGGGCGCGATGCACGTATAGCTTTCGGACAGCGCCGGAGCGATTTTCCCCCAGCAGTTTCCGTTCTGCGGAAAGCCGTGCAGTAGCAGGAGCGGAGGGCCGCTTCCTCCGACCCGCGCGGAGAGATTGATTCCGTTCGTGAAAATCCTGATTTTGTCAAATTCTCTGAACTCGATCATTTCGTCAGCCCCCGGCAGCTACGCCGCTGAAATCCAACACTAGCAGACTTTGCGTCATTGTTCCCGAACTCCCGGGGAAGCCGAATGGCTTTAGCGGCTCGGAATTCCGCGGAAAGCGCCGAACTCGAGCGCGGCGGACTAGCCCGGTCCTTTGGATGACCGGCATATTCTTCTCTCCTGCAAGGCGTCAGGCTATCCGCCTTGCGTCCAAGGAACGGGCGACTTGGCATAGGAAATGTACAGCGGATGCTGCGGCTGGCCGATTTTAGTCAATCCAAGGTGCATCAATTCCTTGCCGGCATCGCGAAGAAGAGCCTCTACCTCCCTGCCTCTATTCATATGGCTTCCGTGATTTCCCCATGCGCATACGATTGCGTCGGCCCAATCGCTTGACTCCAGTATCGCTTCGTCGTTGCCGCGTCCTACCGGGTCTCGGGCCCGTTTCAATTCGGCGGGGCTGGTGTCGCGCCAGCCAAAGATATTGCATACTCGATAGGCGCCGTGCCCCATCGATCTCGCCCGCCTTTCGCAGCGCTCAACCGTCGGGTCGTTCCTCAATTCCGTGGCGGTTGAAGGGTTCAGCATGATAAACAAGATGCCGGTATCGGACTCGCGCCAGCTGCGCTGCAATTTGAACCGGTATCGCTCGCAGCTCGAGTACTCCGCAACGCTGCGAACGCCGTTTTCAGTATGGTTCCGAATGATCACGCTTCGGCGCTTCCCGCTTTCGTTCCGATGCCCCGGACTTGCGGTTTCATTCGATAGCTTCGGATTGGCGGCCGCTCGCCTTGGAATCCCGAAATACGCGCTTCGGAATTAGCTCGCCTGATCGAAATTCACCGATGGCGACCGCGCGTCCGCCGCTGGATACCCAAGCCTCTCCTCCGTAATCCGGAAAGTCGCCGAACACCGGCGCGGGGGTGCCGTTTCGCAATTGCGCGGCCGCGCCGGCGGTGCAGCGGAGTTCCGGCAGATCGATCAGCACCGTTTCGAGCGGTAAAAGGAATTCGTCCAGTTCCGGGGATCCGGACAATTCTTCGACGGTTTCCAGCGCAAGGCAGGACTCCTCGTCGAACGGCCCGGATCGAATGCGTCTTAGGGAACCGGCATGGCCGAGGCATCCGAGCGACTCGCCGAGGTCCCGCGCGATAGAGCGAACGTAGCCTCCCTTGCCGCATGTGAGCAGGAATTCCGCATGATCGGCGTCGGGCCGGCCGAGCATCTCCAGCTCCGCGACGAACAGCGCTCTGGCTTCCGGCGTGAAATCTTCTCCGCTTCGGGCTCGCTCATGCGCTCTTACGCCATCGATCTTGATTGCGGAAAATTTGGGCGGCACCTGCATAATATTGCCGCGGAATTCCGCAAGCGCATTCAAGATGTCGGCTTCGGACGGACGGCTTTCCGACGTGGCAACGACTTCGCCGTCGGCATCGCAGGTGTCGGTCGATTGGCCGAACCTGACTGTAAACCTGTATGTCTTGAGAGCGTCCGTCAGGTAAGGCACCGTCTTGGTCGCCTCTCCGAATGCAACCGCGAGAATGCCGCTGGCCGCGCGATCCAAAGTCCCGGCATGCCCCGCCTTTCGCGCCGAAAAGGATTTCTTGGTCTTGTTCAGAGTTTCGACCGACGAATGCCCGGCGGGCTTGTCAACGGCCACCCATCCGGAAATGTCGCGGCCGAATTCGCGGCGCTTTCTTGATCGGCGACTCAATGTTCTTCGGCTTTTTCTAGGTCGCGGCGCACTTCTTCGAGTTCGAACAGCCGCCGCGTCTTTTCCAGCCTGTCGAACGTCGTATCCAATTCGAATTTCAGCGCAGGCGAATATTTTAGCGTCAATTGCTTGTTGATGCAGCGCCGGATTTCCGCTCGTTCCTTGTTCAGGGCGGCAACGACTTCCTCGGCCTGCTCGCCGCCGAGCGGAAGTACGAAAACCGTGGCTCGTCGAAGGTCCGGCGACATGCGCACTTCGCCGACCGTAATTGAAACGTTCTGGTAATTCAGGTCGTCGCCGAACCCTTGCGCGACAATCGGGGCCAGCGTTCGCCTTACGGTTTCGCCTACGCGCAGCTGCCGCTGGCTTCTGTCCTTGCCGCTGTAGATGTTTCTTGCCACGAGCCCCTCCGCTTGCAATGCTTCCTCTTTGCAGCGATCCCATGCGCCTTTGCAATAAAGACGCGACAGCGATAGACGATAGCGATTGCTGAAACAAGGGAAAGAACTCGATGGAAGAATTGCCGGGCATCGCCGTTGCCGGAGTTTCGGGGCGGATGGGAAGATTAATCTCGGAAACCGTCGCGGCCAGCGGCAGGGCCAGCCTGCGCGGCGCAACGGAAAGGCCGGGCCATGAATGGATAGGACGGGATCTCGGCGTTTGCGCGGGCGGCGCCGGGAACGGCATCATCGTTCGCGACGACCCGCTGGAAATCTTCGCCGGCATCAGGGCGTTCATCGATTTCACGGCTCCTGCGGCCAGCGTAGAGCTTGCGGAGCTTTGCGCGCAAGCCAAATGCGTGCACGTGATCGGATCAACGGGATTTGAAGACACCGACCTTGAACGGATTTCCGCCGCGGCGAGGCACACGACCATCGTGCGGGCCGGCAATATGAGCCTGGGTGTCAACCTTTTGCTGAACATAGTCAAAACCGTGGCCCGGTCCCTGGACGAAGACTTCGACGTGGAAATTCTCGAAACTCATCACCGGCACAAGGTCGACGCCCCTTCGGGAACGGCGATAATGCTCGGCCAGGCGGCGGCCGAAGGGCGCGGCCAAATCCTCAAAGACGTCGCGGTGCGGGGGCGCGACGGCATTACGGGTCCGCGAAAGCGGGGCTCCATAGGATTCTCGGCGGTGCGGGGCGGCGACGTAACGGGCGAGCACGACGTGATTTTCGCAGCGGAGGGCGAGCGAATCGTATTAAGGCACATAGCGACCAACAGGGCGATTTACGCGCATGGAGCGCTCAAGGCGGCACTCTGGGGACTGGACCGGCCGCCCGGCGAATACAGCATGCGAGATGTGCTTTCGCTTTGACTTTGGCCGACGCCGGCGCGATCGGCGAATCCGGCTCGGAAACTGGAAGCGCAGCCGCGCCGCTTTCAAAAATCATATGCGATTCCGTTTTTTTCCCAGTCTCCGAATCGAACGGGATCGGGACCGGAGCGGCCTCCGATCTCAAGGGCTCTGTCTTGGGAATGCTTGCCGATTCGCCGTTCCTCCGCCTCCTTCAAGGCTCGCAAGGCCGCGGCCGGCAAGTTTCCAGGATTTGATTCCGTGACATTTCGCGCATCATGCATGTCGTCTATCCTAGAGTAGAGTCGTGATGTCCGGCAAGCGAAGGGCCGCGGCGGGAGCCAAAGCGAGAAAATCGCCCTCCATCGAGCGAATGCTAGCGGCGGAATTGCTCGACGGCGTAGTCATCGAGGGCGTTCCGCTGTCGATTCTAGCGGAATGGCCGCGATTAGCGAAATTCGAGCCGCAGGATAGGGCGGCGGCCATGCGCCTGGCCAAGTTCGCGCTGAGGCACTTGAACCGGATCGATTCTGTTTTGAGCGTATTCATGTCGAAGCCCTTGAAGGGACGGGCGAAGAATTCGCTTCGCCTTTCCGTCGCTGAAATATTTTGCCATGACCGCGCTATCTACGCTGTCGTTGACCAGGGCGTCATGCTCATGGGCGAACGCTCCGGCTCAAGGAAGCTGAACGGGCTGGCCAACGCGGTTTTGCGCCAGGTCGCGACCGAGGGAAGGATGCATTGGACATCCGCAGCGGCGAACAGGCTTCCCAAATGGATGTCGGCTCCGATCAAAAACCAATTCGGCGGGAAGGTTCTGAAAGCGATTGAAGCCGCGCACGAAAACGGCGCGCCGCTGGACGTAACCCCCTCCGACCCCGGTTCGGCTGAAGAAATTGCTTTGCGGCTTTGCGGAGAATTGCTTCCCACCGGCAGTATTCGCATGCCGAGAAATCGAATGGTCTCGAACCTTCCTGGCTACGAGGAAGGGCGCTGGTGGGTGCAGGACATGGCGGCTGCCGTTCCCGCTCGAATGCTAGGCGACGTGTCCGGAAAGCGGATTCTCGACATGTGCGCGGCGCCGGGCGGCAAAACAATGCAGCTCGCGTCGTCCGGCGCGAATGTAACCGCATGCGACATCTCGGCCGCCCGCCTTGAATTGCTGAAAGCGAATTTAAAACGAACCGGATTGTCCGCGGATATTGTCGAGATGGATGCGCTGAAATGGAGCCGGTGCGGGAATTTCGACGCGGTTGTTGTCGATGCGCCGTGCTCGTCGTCCGGCACGATTCGGAGGAATCCCGACATCCCATTCGTGCGGGACGAAAAATCGCTTGGCGAACTGACATCACTTCAGGATCGATTGCTCGAAAAAGCGTTTGAACTCTTGAAACCGGGCGGCGTTGTTCTTTACTGCACGTGTTCCCTGCTGGCCGAGGAAGGCGAACTGCGCGTAGAAAAATTCTTAAGCAGCCGCGAAATTGCAGTCAAGCGAATCGACCCGGTTCATCTCGGTCTCGAAAAGGACTGGCAAACGGCAGACGGAGGAATTCGCCTTCGTCCCGACTATTGGCCGGAATTGGGAGGCATGGACGGTTTCTACTCGGCGGCGCTGGCGAAAATCTGAACGGCCGATCGATTGCTCCGGCAGTGCCAATTGACACGGAATCGCTTATGGAAGCGCGCGGCGGCGACCGTCGCTCGATTGGGTTCGCATGGAAAATTCGGAAATGTCAGGCTTGGAATTCTGGCCGGCGGCCAAAGGCAGTTCCTTCTGGGACGGCCTCTGGGCCAAGGCGCTTCCGTCCGCGAGCGACGTCAGCATGGAGGCGGTTCGCGCCGAGCCATGGCCTTCCGGCAGCGCCGACAAGGGCCGGTCGCTGCTTGAAGGCGCGTATTATTTCAACGGCGTTCGCTTCGATATTCAGGAATCGTCGATCTGGGACATCAGGCATGACCGCGAGGGTCTTCAGGAAACCGTGCAATCCTTCGATTGGCTCGACGACCTCGCTTCGCTAAGGAGCCTGGAAGCTGTCGCCATGGCCCGAAAATGGACCGGCGACTGGCTAAGTCGCTTCGGAGCCGGCCGCGGCGCCGGCTGGAATCCGCTCGTTGCGAGCCGGAGGGCGACCCGCATGGTCGCGAACTGGAATCTATTGACCGCCGGAAGCAGCGGATCGCCCGGGGGCCTGGCGGCTTCGATCGGCGGGCATACGAAATTTCTGCGGCGGCGCTTGAAGTCTCAAAAAATGGATTGGAGTCGAATAGAAGTCCTCGCGCGGCTAATCCGCGTGGAATTGGCGATCGGCGACTATGGCGAACCGGTTGCGTTCGAAACGAGAATGCTGGCGGACGCCTGCTCTAGAGTTGTTGATTCAGACGGGGGAATCGTTAGCCGAAATCCCGAGGAACTGCTCAGAATCGGCTTGCTCTTGATATGGGTCGGCGGCGAGCTCTCGTCAAAAGGCGTGCTGCCGCCGGCTGAAATTCGAAATGCGGTTTCTAGAATTGCGGCCGTATTGCGCAGCCTCAGGCATAAAAGCGGCGAACTGCCTCGGTTCCACGGGGGCCGAGCGGTCGCCGACGGTTTGCTGGATTCATTCCTTTCGTCGTCGGGCAGCCGCGGATTTGCGAAGGGCAAGCTGGCAATGGGCTATGCGAGGCTCGTAGGAGGCGACATCAGCATAATCGTCGACGCGGCGCCTCCTCCGTCCGGCTGGAACTCGGATCGCGGACACGCCAGCACGCTGGCGCTTGAAATGCACTCGAGAAACCATGCGCTGGTCGTGAATTGCGGCAGCGCGGAGTTGTTCGGGGCGAAAAGGAGCGTCGAATGGCGGGAAACCAGGAGCCACAGCACGGTTGAAGTCGATCACTGCTCCTCATCCACCATGTCCTCGCCGTGGTCGCTTAGGCGGGATGACCGGGATATTCTCGTATTGGTTCCGAAAAACGTAAGAGTCGAGCAATTGCCGGGAAAAGACGGGCAGACTTTAATTGCCAGCCACGACGGCTATAGGCCGTTCCACGGGCTGACGCATATGCGACGCCTGGGTCTTGACGGCTTCGGTCGCCGGCTTTGGGGCGAGGATACGATCTGGCCGAATTCCGACGAGGATCGGAAAGTATTGAACGAAGCCGCGAATAAGAGAAATTTATCAGCGTTCGATTGCTTGACTCGGTTCCATTTGCATTACGCGGTTGAAGCTGAAATTTCTAATCTCGCCAGTGAAATTTCTCTTTTTACGGGCGATGGCGACGAGTGGCGGTTTCGATTTTCCGGCGATGCCAGGCTGGACCTGGAGGATAGCGTCTATTTCGACGAGCGAAGCTGCGTTGAAAGGAAGTCCAAGCAGATCGTACTGGCTTCGATTGTCGCAGGCGCCGCATCCCAGGTAAGCTGGTCCTTTGAAAAGATCGGCGGGGCCGACGCCGGCGTTCTTCAAGGCAGCCGACATTGACGGGAACCGGGCATCCATTCGCAATGAATGATTCGATCAAGGTTCGACGAGCGCTGTTGTCGGCATTCGACAAGACCGGGATAATTGAATTGGCTCGCTTTCTTGACGGATTCGGGGTTGAGATAATCGCCACGGGCGGCACTTCGAAAGCGGTAGGCTCGGCTGGAATAGCTGTAACTGAAATCGCCGATGCGACTGGATTTCCGGAAATTCTGGGCGGTCGGGTCAAGACTCTGCATCCCGCCGTTTTCGCGCCGATTCTATTTTCGCGAGACGACAAGAACCACCTGGACGAGATGCGCGGCCTCGGTTTGAAGGGGATCGATCTCGCAGTCGTAAACCTCTATCCCTTCGAGCGGGCGGCCGCATCGGGCGATTTCAAGGAGTGCATCGACAACATCGATATAGGCGGGCCGTCGATGATCAGAGCCGCGGCGAAGAACCATGAATTCGTTGCCGTCGCGGTCGACCCGGGCGACTACGGCTCGCTGATGGCCGAGATGTCCGCGCTCGACGGCGCGACCAGTTTGAAATTTCGTCGCGACCGGGCCGGCAGGGCGTTCGCGCTAGCGTCCCGGTACGACGCCTCGATCGCGGAATGGATTTCGAATAGCGATGCCGGCGAATTTACCGAAATGCGCTCGATGCAATTGCGCTTGAAGAAAAAGCTCCGATACGGCGAAAATCCGCACCAGCGGGCGGCTCTCTATTCGCTCGGCGAGCACCCGGGAACCGTCGTTGCGGCTTCGCAGCTGCAGGGTAGCCCGCCGGGCTACAACAATCTGGCCGACGCGGACGCGGCATTCGGGCTGGTATCGGAATTCGACCCGGCGTCGCATGCGGCATGCGCAATCGTCAAGCACGGCAATCCGTGCGGCGCCGCGGTCGCCGAATCGTGCTCGAGGGCATTTAGGAAGGCATTGGACTGCGACCGGCTTTCCGCATTCGGGGGAGTGGTAGCATTCAATCGAACGCTGGACCCGGAAGCGGCCGCCCGAATAATCAAGAATTTCATGGAAGTCGTCATTGCGCCGAATGTTGAACGATCCGCGCTGGAGGTTCTTGCCGCCCGTCCGAACTCAAGAGTGTTTTCGGCGGGCGGGCTCATCGACGCTGAACGAGGCGACCGGGACTACAAGCGAATTTCAGGAGGTTTTCTTGTTCAGGAACGCGATTCCGCTTCGCTGAATCGTTCGGATATGACGATTGTTACGGACATCGCGCCAACGCAAGCGCAAATTGAAGATCTTCTTTTCGCGTGGATTGTTGCCAAGCACGCGAAATCCAATGCAGTCGTATTGGCGAGCGGCGGCGCGACCCTCGGCATTGGCGCAGGGCAAACCAGCCGCGTCGACGCGGCCCGAGAGGCGGCCCGCAAAGCCAGGGCTATGCTTAAATCCGCTGATCCGGGACGCAATGAAGGCGCAAAATCGCTCGTCGCGGCATCGGATGCATTTTTTCCGTTTGCCGACGGTTTGGCGGTGGTAGCCGAAGCCGGCGCGGCCGCAGTTGTTCAGCCGGGAGGATCAATTCGCGATCAAGAGGTCATTGACGAGGCGAACAGGGTTGGCATCGCCATGGCGTTTTCCGGAATTCGCAGTTTCAGACATTGAATGGAATTGGTTCCGAAATTGGTGATTTAGCGCTGAAGCGATTGGGGCGCCCTTCTAAATAGCTTGCAATTCTTCCCGAAAGGCACGAAATTGCGGGTTCTGAAAACCGGAGATGTCGGCGGGGTTCAAAATGTTGGGAATGAAATCTATGCTGGTGGCCGGATGCGCTGCAATCGCATTGGCCGCGGGTTGCTCGGGTTCCGACGACCCTCAGCTTCTTGAATTCAAATCGACCGGTTCGCCTGACGAACTAGGCGTTATGCCCTCCAATCCTTTGGAATTGCCCCAATCCCTAGGTCGTCTCCCTGAGCCGCGAACCGGCGGCGTCGATCGAGCGTATCCCAAGCCTGAACTGGACGTGATTCAGGCGCTTGACGGCGACCCGAATGCCACATTGCGCGACCGAACAGTTCCGGAAGCCGATGTCGCCTTGATTCGCTACGCAAGCCGGGGAGGGTTGATCAAGAACATCCGCGGCGTTCTGGCAAGCGAGGATTTGGAGTTTCGCCGCAGGAACGACGGCAGATTAATGGAAAAGCTTTTCAACACGAACATATACTACCGAGCGTATGCGCCTTTTTCACTTGATCAGGAAGCCGAGTTTTTTCGCGCCAAGAGGCTGGGCATAAAGACCCCGGGGGCCGAAGCGTCGATTGCCGCAACGAAACCGGATGACACGGAATAGCTGCGCCGAGAAAGATCCCTTGACTAGGGTTGGCATGGTTAAATATCCGGCGCGATGGCGGCTTTCGCGATCGCTCGGCGCCGATTGAATTAGCTCTTCATCAGTTTTGCCGCGCACGCGCAAAGCTTGCTGACATTCCCGTATGGGCCTGTCAGTCGCCGCGCGTTAGGTTTTCCGGAACGCGGTCGTCAATGAATTTAGCGCGGACGGGTTTCATGCTGAATGGACCCCGGTTGGACAATAGGCCTTCAGGCCCGGCGCCGGGACTAAATTGCGGGCAAGCCTGATCTGTCCCGCCAAAGTCGAGCCGACCTCCGTTTGCGAGCGCCGCATCCCCGCTTGAACCCGTAAGCGGACAGTCAAACCCGTCTGAAGCTACATCCTGGCAGCGCACCCGGTACGGATGGCGGAACTCAATTTAGGTGGTGCGACCGGGGGCCGCCGGTCGTCGAAGGGGCCGGCGAAATAGTCGCATTGAAATGCGAACCGATTGATTCCGGCTGGAGAATTCAACCAGTATTGTCGCTAATCAACCAGTTTCGTCGTAAAAGGATTTAGCACTTCTGTTTTGCCCGATAGCATGGTAGAGAAAACGCTATACGCAATGATGGAGCAAGCAATAATGAATAGAAAAATTATGGCCCTATTGGGCGGATTCGCGAGTGCGGCCATGCTGGCATCCGCGGCTTCGGCAGAGGAATGCGGTTCCTTGACAATCGCCGAAATGAACTGGCCGTCGGCCGAATTGATGGCAAACGTCGACGCGATTATTCTAGAAAACGGATTCGGCTGCGAAGTGGAATTGATTCCTGGCGCCACGGTTACGACTTTCGCGTCGATGAACGAGAAGGGCGAGCCAGATGTTGCGCCGGAGCTTTGGGTTAATGCCGTTCGCGAACCTCTTGCAATTGCCATCGACGAGGGCAGGCTGCATTCGCTGGTGAATGGCCCGATAACGGAACTCGGCGAAGGATGGTGGATACCGCCCTATACCCGCGACAATAATCCGGAACTGGAGACTGTGCTGGATGTTCTCGGACGCCCGGATCTCTTCCCCCACCCGGAAGACTCGTCGAAGGGCGCGTTCGTAGGCTGCCCCGCGGGATGGGGCTGCCAGCTGGCCAACGCGAATTTGTTTCGCGCATTTGACATGGAAGAAAAGGGCTGGATCCTAGTGGATCCGGGTTCGTCGGCCGGCCTCGACGGATCCATGGCGAAAGCCGTCGAACGCGGCGAGAACTGGTTCGGGTACTATTGGTCGCCGACAACACTGATCGGCAAGTACTCAATGTACCTAGTGCCTTTTGGCGTGCCTTTCGCGGGAAGCGAGAATTGGGACGGATGCATCGTAAAATCCGAACAGGAATGCGCTGATCCGCAGCCGTCGTCCTGGACTCACTCCGAAGTGCATACGGTCGTTACCGACAACTTTATGCAAACCGGCGGCGTGTCCTCGGATTATTTAATGAGCCGGATTTACCCGGGCCAGGTCATGAACGAAATGCTCGTCTATATGACGGAAGAGCAAGCCGGCGGCGAAGACGCCGCAATCGAATTCCTGTTGACTCGCGAAGAAATCTGGACGAAGTGGGTATCTCCCGAGGTCGCCGAAAAGGTTAAGTCGTCGATTTAGCGACCGCGACAAATCATCCCGTTCCTCGGAGATAAAATTCCGGACATAAAAAGTCGCCTCGCTGCTTGATTGTCGGCGGGGCGCAACGCGAACGACTGACCGGAAATCGGAATTTCCATGAGCTTTTTCACTGAATTTCCAACAATGGAGCGCCAGGCGCTCCGCGACCTTAAAAAGGGTATCGACGGCTCTTTCCGGGATTTCTCCCGCGAATACGGAGAGCTCATAGAGAATATTTTCCATCCCCTGCTTATGTTTCTGAAATGGTTTCAGGACTTGCTGGTCGAGACTCCCTGGCCGGTTGTGCTCGTCGTTATCGGCGCCCTCGCCTGGATTGGATCGCGCAATTGGTGGCTGGTAGCCGGAACGATCGCCGCCTTCCTATTCATAGGTTACTTGGATATGTGGGAGGACACGATGTCGACGCTGGCCATCGTGTCGGTCGCGACATTGATCTGCATCGCCGTCGGCATTCCTTTCGGAATACTGATGGCGCGCAACGACCGCGTTCAGTCGGCGATACTGCCGGTCTTGGACATCATGCAGACGATTCCCAGCTTCGTTTACTTGATACCCGTCGTTATGCTGCTGGGAATTGGAAAGGTGCCGGGTCTCATCGCGGTATGCGTCTACGCAGTCCCGCCGATAGTCCGTCTCACGAATCTGGGCATCCGGCTTGTGGATAAGGATGTCCTGGAAGCCGCGGACGCCTTTGGATCTAGCTATCGGGAAAGGCTGTTCAATGTTCAGATGCCACTTGCCCTTCCCAATATATTCGCAGGAGTCAACCAGACGATTATGATGGCGCTCTCGATGGTTGTAATCGCCGCCATGATCGGCGTTCCCGGCCTAGGAGTTCCAGTCCTTAGAGCGATTAGCAACCAGTACTTGGCGCTCGGAATGATGAACGGCCTGGCGATTGTAGCGATCGCTATCATTTTCGACAGAGTGTCTCAGAGCTACGGCAGACGGCTGCAGAAGCATCGGGAGGGAGGCCACGGTGTCTGACAGCAAGGTTTCAATAAAAAATCTCTTCAAAATTTTTGGCGGAAACCCGAAGAAAATGGTGGCCCATGTCGAGAACGGCATGGGCAAGCAGGAGCTCCTCGAAAAGCACCGGCACGTCCTCGGCTTGAACGATGTAAATATCGAAATCAAGGAAAGGCATGTCCAGGTAATCATGGGATTGTCGGGATCGGGAAAATCCACGCTAATCCGTCACGTCAACCGGTTGATTGAGCCGACGGAGGGCGAAATCCTGGTGGACGGGGAAAACGTACTGGGCATGGCGGACGAGCAACTGCGCGACTTCCGCCGTTTCAAGGCATCCATGGTATTTCAGAAATTCGCGCTGCTGCCGCATCGATCGGTCGTCGACAATGTTATGTACGGCCTCAACATCCAGAAAGTCGCGAAGGACCAAGCCCGGGACAGAGCGCAGCGCTGGATCGACGCAGTAGGTTTGTCCGGATTCGAATCCCATTATCCGGCTCAGCTTTCAGGCGGAATGCAGCAAAGAGTGGGACTTGCCAGGGCTTTGGCGACCGATGCCGAGATCCTTCTTATGGACGAAGCCTTTTCGGCGCTCGATCCTCTGATTCGGACGGACATGCAGAATGTGCTGCTTGAATTGCAGGACGAGCTGCACAAGACGATTATCTTCATTACGCACGACTTGGACGAGGCCCTTCGAATCGGAGATTCGATCGTTATATTGAGAGACGGCGCGGTCGTTCAGCAGGGAACGCCTCAAGAAATCATTCTCAAGCCCGTCGACGATTACGTTTCGGACTTTATTCAGGAAATCAATCGCGCCCGAGTGCTTTTAGTCGATTCGGTTTCAACTTCGACGCCAAAGGAATTGTCCTGCCAAGTCGAATCCAGTGCGAAAATCGAAGAGGCTCTTCAAATTTTGAACAACGCCAAGGCGACCGAAGCGGCCGTTTCCATGAATGGAGCAATCACAGGCTCGGTTACGTTGGAAGCCATGATCGAAGCCGTGGCGAAGCCGGAACCCTCTAAAAAAGAAAAAGCCTATCGTTAAGCCCGGGAATCCGAATTTGCCCTGTAGCGCCGCAGAATCGGAAAGTTCTCGCCGCAGCCGAATAAGCGCCGAGCGCAGCGGCGGCGAAGGGTCGGTGATTTCGACCGATGCCTAGTTTGTTCGCATCCGCACTGATTGTATTAGCTATTGATCAAGCTACGAAATCCTATGTCGTAAACAGCTTGAATCTTCGTGAATTGGGAAGCATTGAAATGTTCCCGCCTTTCCTGAATTTCAAAATGGTGTGGAACAGAGGGATAAATTTCGGAATATTCGCTGATGATTCCGATTATCTTCGCTGGGTTTTCGTAGGCTTCGCCATTGCAATATCGGCGGTTCTGGTTTGGTGGGGCACACGCAGGGCCAAATCCGCAATTTCTAAATCGCTTGCGGGCTGCGTGGTCGGCGGGGCGGTAGGCAATGCGATTGACCGTGCGGCGGAGGGGGCCGTCGCCGATTTTCTAAACGTTTCGTGCTGCGGAATCGTAAATCCCTGGGTGTTCAACTTCGCGGATATCGCGATCGTTTGCGGCGCGGCCGGTATCGCGCTTTTTTCCGCAAGGCTCGAGCGAAGCGGCTAGTGGAAATTTGCTTGCCCCGCCGCAATGTACGTAGCATATGCGCATGGAATGCGTAGAAAGACCACAGGCGCTCGCATGGATTCTTGAACTCGAGCGCTTCAAGCGAAAGGACAATACTTCGACATGGCCACCCTGACAGACCGGCGCATTGTGGACTGCCTGGTCGAAAACGGCATTGGATTCGCGACTTCGGTACCCTGCAAGCAACTCGCAGGCGTCATTGAGCTGGTCGAGAATTCGAAATCTATCCTTCACGTTCCTTCCAACAAGGAAGACGAGGGAATGGGATTGTGCGCCGGCGCCTATATGGGCGGAATTCGATCCTGCATAATTATGCAGAATACCGCGCTTGGCGTGGTCGTGAACTCTCTCGCGACCCTGATACAGTTCTATAGAATTCCTTTGCCGATGCTTATTAGCTATCGAGGAGAAATCGGCGAAAAAGTGGCTTGCCAGGTCGAAATGGCGCTGCACACCAAGGCGATTCTAAATCAGCTGCACATTCCCGCCTACCACTTCAGGAATGTAGACCAGCTGGAAGACCTGGATTCGATCATCAAGCATTCGTACATGTGCGGCAAGCCGGTGGCGATTTTGGCCGATGCGGCGTTTTGGAGGAGCGCGGAATGATTCGCTACGATGTCTTGAAAGCGATCGCTCCGATTGTTCGGGGTCGTTTGGTCGTCTGCAACATAGGCTCGCCCTCGCAGGAGCTCTATGAAATTCTCGATCAGCCGTCCAACTTCTATATGCTGGGCACAATGGGATTGTGCTCGTCGATCGGACTCGGACTTGCGCTTGCGCAGAAATCCCCGGTCGTTGCGATCGAGGGCGACGGCTCGGTTCTGACCAATCTTGCTACGCTTTCTACGATCGCAAACAACCCGGCGGACAACTTTACGCTCTTGATCATTGACAACGGCTCCTACGGCTCCACGGGCGATCAGCCCACCTATGCCGGACGCAAGACTTCGCTAGCGGACGTCGCGAGAGCGTGCGGTTGCGAGAGCGTCGTCGAATGCGCCGCCGAACAAACCGCCGATGAACTTGAGAAGGCCCTGGCTTCCGGTTCGATGACGATTATCGTGTCCAAATGTGAATCCGGCAATGTGGACGTGCCCGTAATCGGCATGGATCCGTGCGTCATTCGCGAACGCTTCGTGGGCGAGATAAATCGGCTTGGAGAAGCGCGGGCGGAATCTTGAGGCGGAAAACCGGTGCAGGGGCCGGGCGGCTAGGCATTGCTCGAAGCGGCCGCATCCAGGTAGATTTGGCATGCCGCCTTTCTTGTAGGCCAATCGCCGGACCGGCGCCGGCAAGTAACCCTATGAGCCGAAAACCGCGTCGCGAGCCAAGCCGCGATTTCTTGAAGCGAGCGTGATCGCCCGGTAACCTTTCAGTGAACAATCTTGATCGCCCGCGATTTAGATTTTATTGCTTGGCTTGAGACTAGTCGAGGGGGCAACGAGTATGCGATCTGGATTCGCCGCAGCTTTGATTGTCGCAAGCAATATTATTGCTACCTGGGGCGAGGCAAGCGAAAGCGTTTCTTCTTTCAGGCTTGAAAACGGGCTCGAGATCGTAGTCATCGAGAATCGAAGCCAATCCGATGTCGCTCACACCGTCTGGTATCGTGTCGGCGCGGCCGACGAGCCTCCCGGCAAGTCGGGCGTCGCAAACCTCGTAGGACAGTTGATGGTTGGCGGCGCGGAGAAAAACTCTTCCGAACAGATCGCAGGCATCGGCGGGACCAAGGTTTTCTGCTACTACGACTATACTTCCTTTCTTCAGCTGGGCGCCAATGCGCATCTGGAACGAATGATGCAGTTCGAAGCGAATAGAATGATGGGCGTCGTAGTCAACCGGCAGGAATTCGAGGCGATTCGGTCCGAAATCCATTTTGCGCAAAAGAAGGAAAGAGAAACGAATCCGCACATGCTTTTCGGGGAACAGCGATTGGCCGCGCTTTTCATGAACCACCCGTATGGAATTCCGGTCAAGGGGTGGCCGCACGAAATCGAAAAACTATCCGCTGAGGACGCAATAGATTTTTTCCGCCGCCACTTCGCGCCGAATAATGCAATTCTAGTGGTCGCGGGCGACGTCGCCCCCAGGGAGGTTCTGAATCTAGCCGGAAAGCACTTCGGGTCCATTGAACGAGTTCCGGGAATCAGACCGAGGTCGCGTCCCGCCGAACCGCCTCATCGCGTCGAAACGCGATTGATTTACAAGGATGAGAGAGCGGAGATGCCGTACTTGGTACGGCACTACCTTGCTCCGAAGCGAGATGCGGGCGACCAGAGTTCCGCCGCTGCCTTGATGGTTGCCGAGGAATTGCTGGGCGGCGAAAAAATCGAGTCCATCTTTGCGCGCGAGCTGGTTAGGGAACGGATGCTGGCCCTGCATACGTCGGCAAGCTATGTCGGCACTTCCTTCGATGAGTTTTCGTTCGGCGTTTTCGTCATGCCCGCTAGAGGCGTGTCGCTATTGGCGGCGGAAGCTGCTTTGGATGAAGTTCTCGACGATTTTCTGGAGAATGGCCCTGATCCGAACGACTTAAAGCGCGTTCAGGCGCAATTGCAGGCGAGTCGGCAAAGTGAAAGCTCGCAGGCCTTGATGCAAGCCATGAAATACGGGCAGGCCCTGACGGTCGAGGACATTCAGGAATGGCCTGAAATCGTCGGAGAATTGACAGGCGAATACATTGTCGACGTGGCAAAGCGGGTATTTGACAAGAAAAGGTCCGTTACCGGATGGATGATGGCTGCGGATAGCGACTAGCCGGACGAAATACGGGAAAATCGAACAGCGAGTCGTTCGACCGCCGCGCCGACCCGGGTTTAGAGACAATTCCGATCGCAGACGCATCGGATCTCTGCTGGCTGCCCGTCAAGTCCAGGCGCCGGACTGCGAGCTCGGCGGCGCGGTCAAGCGTCCGGTCTGCAGCGTTCAAGGATGGCCGGGGATTGCAGCCGGCTAGAGCGGACGCCGCGCTGCATTCCAGCGCGAATTCGAATGGAAGCGATCGCAAGAATCCGCGTCGGCCCTTAAATTTTGTTAATAGGCCCTTTTGCCTGGCATTCGGAGTCCGCGTCTAGGACTCGGCGCGGTTGCGAAACGATTCGCGCCGATCGAAGCCGAGCCAGCTATCGAGAGCGCGCAATCTATCGTCGCTGGAATAGTTTTTCGATTTCCTGGAGGCTTAGAGATATATAGGTCGGGCGGCCATGGTTGCATTGGCCGGAGTTCGGCGTTTCTTCCATTCTTCGTAGCAATGCGTTCATTTCATCGCCGCTCAATACGCGCCCCGCCCGAACGGAACCATGGCAAGCCATCCGGCTTAGGATCTCGTTGATGCGCTTTTCCACGGCGAGCGCGGCCTCGCCTCCGTCGAGTTCGTCGACGATGTCCTGAATCAGGTTCTTGCAGTTGGCGCCCTGTAGAATTGCCGGGATGGACTGAACGGCGATCGCGCCCGGTCCGAAGGGCTGAATCTCGAGGCCGAGGGATTTCAGCGTTTGCGCGGCTTCAAGCAGTCTGGTTCGTTCCGGCTCAAGCATATCGACGATTTCCGGAATTAGCAGCGCTTGAACCTCGACCGCCTTTTTTTGGAACTGCCGCTTGAGGTCTTCATAGGCCAGTCTTTCATGAGCGGCGTGCTGGTCGATTATCGCCATCCCGGCGCTGGTTTCGGAAACGACGTAGTTTTGGTGAATCTGCGCCCGAGCGACTCCTAAAAGAGCGCCGGGAGGCGGTTCGACGCTCCGAGGTTCGGGCGGCGAGTCGAAAGGCAATGAATCGGTTAAAGCGGGCTGATGAGCGCCGCTTCCGCCCCGGCCGCGCGGAATTGCGGAATCGCCCCTGTGAAATCGATCGAACCGGTCGCTGAAATCGCCGCTTGCGCCTCCCTCGGGGCGAAATGCCCCGGCCATCGCATCCGATATGGTCGAAGAGGTCCGATGCCCTTGCGATTCCAGTGCCCGCCGAATTCCGGCAACCATCAGATTCCTAACCGATTGCGGATCGCGGAAGCGAACTTCCGATTTGGCAGGGTGCACGTTGACATCGACTAGGCGGGGAGGGCAATCCAGAAAAATCGCCGCGACAGGATAGCGTCCCTTCGGAAGCACATCCAGGTAGGCGGCGCGAAGCGAGCCGTGCAGAAGCTTGTCGCGGACCGGCCTCCGGTTGACAAACAAATGCTGCTGGGTAGCGGCGCCGCGGGAAAATGTCGGAAGCGACGAAAATCCGAACACGCGGACTCCGCCCCCGGAGGAATCCACCGCAACGCAGTTCTCGGCGAAGTCCCTTCCAATAAGTTTGCGAAGCCTGGAGAACATCGCCTGACCCCATTCGCCCTTTTCCGCGTCGACCTTCAATACGGCTCTAGGCTTTCCGCCAGATGTAACTTCGGACAAGTAAATTGCGATTTCGGGCTGAGCCATGGCCAAATTCCTGACCGTCGAAACAATGGCTCTCGCTTCGGCGCTGTCGGAGCGAAGGAATTTCAGGCGGGCCGGAGTCGCATGGAACAATCGCTCCAGTTCGACAACGGTTCCCTCCTGGAGAGCCGCGGGCCTTACGTCCGACACCGAACCGCCGTCGACCGTTATCGAAAAGGCCGAGGCCGCGTCCATTCGCCGCGAGGTTAAAGTTAGCCGGCCGGCCGCGCCCATCGAAGGCAGCGCTTCGCCGCGAAAGCCGAAGGTATCGATTTCGAGGAGGTCCGAGCCGTCGATTTTCGATGTCGCGTGCCTGGCGATGGCGAGCGGCAGATCGCGTTCGCCGATGCCATGGCCATTGTCCGAAACCCGGATCAGCGACTTGCCGCCGTTGGAAAATTCGACGTCTATGCGCGAAGCTTCCGCGTCGATGGAATTCTCGATGACTTCCTTGACGGCGGCGGCCGGCCTTTCGATGACTTCGCCCGCCGCGATGCGGTTGA
This sequence comes from Albidovulum sp. bin36, assembly GCA_002238565.1. Taxonomy (GTDB): domain Bacteria; phylum Pseudomonadota; class Alphaproteobacteria; order Rhodobacterales; family Rhodobacteraceae; genus JAPPFL01. The sequence continues at coordinate 17,046 of MPMP01000002.1, read as the reverse complement.
CGGAAACCTCGTCGAGAAGCTTGATCGGTCTGTTCGAGGGCTTGGTCGCTACGCGGTCTGGGATCATGCTTCGATTCCTACCGAATTCGCACCGGCTGCGCCATATTCGAGGCCGCCTTCGCAGTAATTTTTCGAGCGGTTCCTGCCGCGGGAATAGAGGCCGGGCGGAGCCCCGCGCCGTCTCGCCGCTCAATCGCCGCCTGCGATGTTCCTAAACTGAAATATAGCCGCTCGGGACGCGTACCGCCAGTACGCGGCGCCTGCGCGGACGGGATGCGCGGGAATGGCGTAACTGCGCAGATCGAACGAATTTTTGGCATGGACTAGCGCAATCGACATTGCTACACTCGGGCGCTGAAGCATTTTTCGAAATTGCATCGGGGATGCCTCCAACCTGGCGGAAAGCGATTCGAGGAGTTTGAATTGTCCCGGAAAATAGAATTCGAGCTGGATGGAAGGAAGGCTTGCGCCGAGCCCGGGGAAACCATTTGGCAGGCGGCGAGAAAACTAGGCGTGGACATTCCTCATTTATGTCATTCCGACGATCCCGGGTACCGGCCGGACGGCAATTGCCGAGCCTGCATGGTTGAAATCGAAGGCGAGCGGACGCTGGCCGCATCCTGCATAAGGAAGCCCGCCGACGGAATGGTGGTCAAGGCGAGCAGCCGACGCGCCGAGAAATCGAGAAGCCTGGTCGTTGAACTGCTTTTGGCCGACCAGCCCGATCGAAGCCTTGCGAGAGACCGGTCTTCGAGGCTTTGGAAGACCGCGGGCGCCGCCGGGCTGGCGAGCAGCCGCTTCCCGTCGATCGGGAAAGCGAATTTGCCGGAATCGGATGCGACTCATCCGGCGATGCGCGTAAATTTGGATGCGTGCATTCACTGCAATCTTTGCGTGAGGGCCTGCCGGGAAGTGCAGGTCAACGATGTCATCGGCATGTCCGGACGCGGCCGAGATTCGGAGATCGCTTTCGATTTCAAAGACCCCATGGGCGCCTCGACGTGCGTTGCATGCGGGGAGTGCGTGCAGGCTTGCCCGACCGGGGCGCTGATGCCGGCGTCGGTTATGGACGAAAACAATTGCGGCGACAGCGAATCCGCGGACCGGGAGGTCAAGAGCATATGCCCGTTTTGCGGGGTCGGCTGCCAGATCGACCTGAAGATCAAAGACGATAGAATCCTCTACGTAAACGGCGCCGACGGATATTCGAATGAGCAGCGGCTGTGCGTAAAGGGGCGATTCGGCTTCGACTATGTCTATCATCCGCACCGGCTGCTGAAGCCGATGATACGAAGAGCGGATGCGCCTCCAAAGGGATTGAATGCGGACCCGGCCAATCCGTGGACGCATTTTAGGGAGGCGACCTGGGACGAGGCGCTCGATGCGGCGGCGGCCGGGCTGGGAAGGCTGCGCAAGGACGCCGGCGGCGCGTCGGTCGCCGGATTCGGGTCGGCCAAATGCACGAATGAGGAGGCGTACCTGTTCCAAAAGCTGATCAGGCAGGGATTCGGCCACAACAATGTGGATCACTGCACGCGTCTCTGCCACGCGTCCTCGGTTGCGGCGCTTCTTGAAAACGTAGGCTCGGGAGCCGTAAGCGCGACCTTCAACGAAATCGTCAATGCGGAGGCGGCGATCGTCATCGGCGCCAATCCTATCGAAAACCACCCGGTCGCCGCGACATATTTCAAGCAGTTCGCCAAACGCGGCGGCAAGCTTATCGTGATGGATCCTCGAAGGAGCGAGCTCGCCCGGCACGCGACGCACATGCTCCAGTTCCGTCCGGGAACCGACGTGGCGATGCTCAATGCGATCATGTGCTCGATTGTCGAGGAAGGCCTCTTCGACCGGCAGTACGTCGAGACCTACACCGAGAACTGGGAGGTCGAGAAGGCCCACCTGCAGGCGTTCAAGCCGGAAAAAATGTCTGAAGTTTGCGGCATCCCCGCGGAGTCTCTGCGCGAGGCCGCCCGCGTATTCGCGAGTTCCCGGGCGTCGATGATTTTCTGGGGCATGGGAATTTCCCAGCACGTGCACGGAACCGACAATTCCAGATGCCTGATCAGCCTGGCGCTTATGTGCGGCCAGGTGGGGCGTCCGGGAACCGGCCTGCATCCGCTTCGCGGGCAGAATAATGTTCAGGGGGCTTCCGACGCCGGGCTCATTCCGATGTTTCTCCCGGACTACCAAAGCGTCGAGAGCGATGCGGTCCGCTCGAAGTTCGCCGGCATATGGAACTCGAATGGCATTTCCTCGCAGCCGGGGCTGACCGTCGTGGAAATCATGGACGCGGTCCATGCCGGCTCGGTCAAGGGCATGTACGTCCTCGGCGAAAACCCCGCGATGTCCGACCCCGATGTCGAGCACGCGCGAGACGCCCTCGCCATGCTCGACCATCTCGTCGTGCAGGATATTTTCCTGACCGAAACCGCCGGCTTCGCCGATGTCGTGCTTCCCGCTTCGGCATTCGCGGAAAAAACCGGCACAGTGACGAATACCAACCGCCAGGTCCAAATGGGGCGCCCCGCCGTTCCGCCGCCCGGCATGGCGAGGGAAGACTGGTGGATAACGACCGAAGTCGCGAAGCGTCTCGGATTGCCTTGGCGATACGAGCATCCGAAGGAAGTTTTCGAAGAAATGAAGCTTTCGATGAATTCGCTCGACAACATCACCTGGGACAGGCTCGATAGCGAAAGTTCCGTCATCTATCCCAGCCTGTCGGCGGACGACCCCGGCCAGCCGGTCGTTTTCGAATCGGGGTTCCCGAGAGCCGGCGGAAAGGGCAAGTTCACGCCCGCGCACATCGTTCCGCCCGCCGAACGGCCGAGCGAGGAATTTCCGATGATACTGACCACGGGGCGCCAGCTTGAACACTGGCACACCGGATCCATGACGCGCCGCTCGGCGGTACTCGATGCCGTCGAGCCGGAAGCCGTGTGCTCCTTGAATCCGAAAACGCTTCGCAATATCGGAGTCGAGGCGGGGGATGCGATCAGGCTGACGACGCGGCGAGGAGCGATCGAAATCAAAGCGCGCGCGGACAGAGGCATTGCCGAAAACATCGTTTTCGTGCCGTTTGCGTATGTCGAGGCCGCCGCGAACGTCCTGACGAATCCGGCGCTGGACCCATACGGAAAGATTCCCGAGTTCAAATTCGCGGCGGTGAAAGTTGAAAAAGTTCAGCAAGCCGAAGTGCGTGCGTGACATTGCGCTATCCCACAGCGCCGGGTCGGGGCCGGCGTATACGGTCGAAGCCGCAAGCGGATGTCGCCGACCCCGGAAAACGCCATGTCGAGTGATTCGCTGACGATCCCGGACTTGCTCTCGCGCAATGCGAGGGAATTCGGAAGCGCGACCGCGAACCGGGAAAAGGAATACGGCATCTGGCAAAGCTGGACCTGGAGCGAGGTCAAGCAGGAAACAGAAGATCTGGCGCTAGGATTTTTGCGCCTCGGCGTCGAAGAGGGCGACCATGTCGCAGTGATCGGCCGAAATCGGCCTCATCTGTACTGGTCCATGGTTGCCGCGCAGATGATCGGCGCAGTGCCGGTTCCGCTTTATCAGGATGCCGTCGCATCCGAAATGGCTTACGCGCTGGATCATTGCGGCGCCCGATACGTCGTCGCGGGCGACCAGGAGCAGGTGGACAAGGTATTGGAATTGAAGGAGTCCCTGCCTTCGATCCGGCATATCGCCTACCTGGACCCTCGGGGCCTGCGCAACTACGATCATTCGAAAATCGCGAGCCTCGGAGATATTCAGAGGCGGGGACAAGCCGAAATGCAGAGGCTTCGCCCGGAACTGGAGCGTAGAAGAAGCCTGGTCAATAGCGACTCTACATGCGTCATGCTGTATACGTCGGGAACGACGGGAAGGCCGAAAGGCGTTGTCCTATCGCACCGGAATATTGTCGAATCCTCGCGCTCCTCCTCGGAGTTCGATTCGCTTCGCAGAACCGATTCCGTGTTGGCTTACTTGCCGATGGCGTGGGTTGGAGACTTCATATTCTCTCTAGGGCAAGCCTATTGGTGCGGGTTCTGCGTGAACTGCCCGGAATCGGCCGATACGATGATGACGGATTTGAAGGAAATCGGCCCGACCTATTACTTCGCGCCGCCTAGGATTTTCGAATCCATCCTTACTTCGGTGATGATCAGAATGGAGGACGCAAGCGCGATAAAGCGCGCCATGTTCAAGTTCTTCATGGATCATGCCGCCAAATGCGGGCCGGCGCGGCTTTCGGGCAAGCGCCTGTCGGCCGCGGACCGGCTGCTCTACCGGATCGGCGACATTTGCGTCTACGGCCCGCTGCGCAACGTGCTGGGCTTCACGAACATTCGCGTCGGCTATACGGCGGGCGAGGCCATCGGCCCGGAGATTTTCGATTTCTATCGCTCGATAGGCATAAACCTGAAGCAGCTTTACGGGCAAACCGAAGCGTCGGTCTTCATTACCCAGCAGCCCGACGGAGAAGTGCATTCGGAAACCGTCGGCGTGCCGAGCCCCGGCGTCGAAATTCGAATCGACGACAGGGGCGAGGTCTACTTCAGGTCGCCGGGCGCGTTCGCGGAGTACTACAAGAATCCCGAGTCGACCGATTCGACGAAGGATGCCGAGGGGTGGGTCGCGACCGGCGATGCCGGCTACATTGAATCCGAAACCGGCCATCTCCGCATAATCGACCGGGCGAAAGATGTCGGAAAGACGGCGAATGGCGGCCTGTTCGCGCCGAAATTCGTGGAAAACAAGCTAAAGTTCTTCCCGAACGTACTGGAAGCCGTAGTATTCGGCAACGAACGGCCATTCTGCACCGCCGTCGTCAACATCGACCTCGCCGCCGTCGGGAATTGGGCCGAGCGAAACAATATCGCCTACGCATCCTACCAGGAGCTCGCGCAGCATCCTCAGGTCTACGATATGATACTCGCGAATGTGGAGCGCGTGAACGAAAGCCTCTCGTCGGATGAACAGCTGGCGGGTTGCGCGATCAGGCGATTCGTCATTCTCCACAAGGAGCTCGATGCCGACGACGGCGAATTGACTCGCACCAGAAAAGTCAGGAGAAACGCTATCGAAGACAAGTATTCGGAGATCGTCGACGCGTTTTACGGCGGCAAGAGCGAAGTTTATTTGGAATCGGAAGTAACCTACGAGGACGGCCGCAAGGGAAGCATTGCCGCGACTTTGAGAATTTGCGACGTCCGCGCGCCCGGAGCGCATTTGGAAATGGCGGCCTGACGGCGCGCCGGACAAAAGAACAGGAGCGGAGCGAGCCGAATGGGCGACGTGGCCGGCAGCGAAAGAGCTTCGATGGGCGAGTCGAAGCCTCCCTTGATGGAACTCAGGGGAATTACGCTGCGATTCGGAGGAGTCCTCGCAATCTCGGATGTGTCGTTCGATATCCGGGAAGGGGAGATCAGGGCGATAATCGGTCCGAACGGCGCCGGAAAGTCCTCCATGCTCAACGTCATCTCGGGATTCTATCATCCGCAGGAGGGGAATATCCTGTTCCGCGGAGAGGTGCGGCCGTTCATGCGGCCTCACCGCGTCGCGGCGCTGGGCATAGCCCGCACGTTCCAGAACATCGCCCTGTTCAAGAGAATGACGACGCTGGACAACATCATGACAGGCAGAATGACGCTCATGAAATCGTCATTCGCCGCGCAGGCCCTGTGGTGGGGATCGGCGGAGCGCGAAGAATCCGCGCATCGCGAAAAAGCGGAGGAAATCATCGACTTCCTCGGCATTCAGGCGATTAGGAAGGTTCCCGTCGGCACGTTGCCCTACGGGCTGCAAAAGCGCGTGGAGCTGGGCCGCGCGCTGGCTGCGGAGCCGAGGTTGCTGCTTCTCGACGAGCCCATGGCCGGCATGAACGTCGAGGAAAAGGAGGACATGAGCCGCTTTATTCTGGACGTCAACGACGAATTCGGAACGACGATCGCCCTTATCGAGCACGATATGGGAGTCGTGATGGACATTTCGGATAGAATCGTGGTGATGGACTACGGAAAGAAAATCGGCGACGGCAAGCCCGGGGAAATCCGGAAGAACCAGGATGTCATCGACGCCTATCTCGGCGTTCCGCACTGAGGAGCCTCGCATTGATCGAACAGCTGCTGTATGCAATCGAAGTTTCGCTCAACGGGCTGATGACAGGCATTCTGTATTCGCTTGTCGCCCTCGGATTCGTGCTTATTTTCAAAGCCTCCGGAGTATTCAACTACGCTCAGGGGATCATGGTCCTCTTCGCCGCTCTGACTCTCGTCGGACTGCAGTCGGGGCAGGTTCCTTTCGCGCACCTTATAAATGCGATTTTCGGCACCCACATCTACAATTTCGGCTGGAACTTGCCGGCTGTCGCCGCGATCGCGTTGTCGGCGGTCGTCATGGTCGTCCTTGCAATGGCCGTGGAAAAATTCATTCTAAAATTCCTGATCAACCAGGAGCCGGTGATCCTGTTCATGGCCACCATCGGCCTTGCGTATTTCCTTGAAGGATTCGGGGAGCTGATGTGGGGCGGGGAAATCAAGGCCATAGATCTCCCGCTTCCCGTCGGAATTTCCGATACCGTCGAACGCGTCACATACGATCATTTCGGATACGGGTTCTTTATCGACAGGCTTGATGTCGCAGCCGCCTGCGTCGCAGCGGTTCTGGTGCTGTCGCTGGTTCTGTTTTTCCAGTATTCGAAGATCGGCCGCGCGCTTCGAGCCGTCGCCGACGACCATCAGGCCGCCCTGTCGGTCGGAATTTCGCTTCGCTATATCTGGGTCGTGATCTGGTCGATCGCGGGAATAGTGGGCCTGGCGGCCGGCATCATGTGGGGAGCGAAATCCGGCGTTCAGTTTTCGCTGTCCCTCATCGCGCTCAAGGCTCTTCCGGTATTGATGCTCGGCGGATTCACGTCGATACCCGGAGCGATTCTCGGCGGGATCATTATCGGCGTCGGCGAAAAACTTTTCGACTTCTTCATGAATCCCGTCATTGGAGGCGCGACCGAGAATTGGTTCGCCTACGTGCTCGCGCTGGTGTTTCTGGTCTTTCGCCCGCAAGGCTTGTTCGGCGAAAAAATCATCGAGAGGGTCTGAACGATGCTGTACCGAGAAGCGGGAGAGTTCCGGACGAGCTATCCGGACGACAGCCAAACCTTCCCGATTTCGTTCGACAAGTATCGCTACTACGCGATTCTAGCGGTGCTAGTCGTCGTCGTGCCGCTCGTTATCAACGACTACTGGGCGAATGCCGTCCTTGTTCCTGTCTTGGTTTGGTCGATCGCGGCGCTGGGTTTGAATATTCTGACGGGATATTGCGGGCAGATTTCTCTGGGCACCGGCGGCTTCATGGCGGTTGGAGCTTATGGCTGCTACAAGCTAATGACGGCATTCCCGGATCTGAACATCATATTCTGCATTGTCCTTTCGGGCGCGATAACCGCGGGCGTCGGAATTATTTTCGGCCTTCCCTCCCTTAGAATTAAAGGCTTCTACTTGGCCGTCGCGACCCTGGCGGCGCAATTTTTTCTAGTCTGGCTGTTCAATAGCTTCCCCTGGTTCTACAATTATTCGGCATCCGGCCAAATCACGGTGCCGGAAAGAACCGTTTTGGGATTTCCCGTTACTGGGCCCTATACCGAGCCCTGGGCAAAATACTTGATTTGCCTGGCCTTCGCATTCGCTCTCGCTTGGCTGGCCAGAAACTTGACCCGGGGGTCCGTGGGACGCAGCTGGATGGCGATCCGGGATATGGATATCGCCGCCGAGATTATCGGCGTGAATCCGCTGAAGGCGAAATTGCAGGCTTTCGCCGTTTCATCTTTTTTCGTCGGAATCGCAGGCGCGCTATTTTTCAGCGTTTACCTGGGAGCGGTGGAGGCGTCGGAAGCCTTCGGGATCAATCAATCTTTTCTAGTTCTTTTCATGGTTATCATCGGCGGGCTCGGATCGATTTTCGGATCGTTCGCGGGAGCCGCGTTTATCGTCCTCCTGCCGGTCTTGCTGAAGAACTTGCTTGTCGGAAAACTATCTTGGCCGACCGATATCGCGACGAATTCGGAATTCATAATCGTCGGAGCCCTGATCATATTCTTTCTCATTGTCGAGCCGCACGGTCTTGCCCATCTTGCCAGGCTTTTCAAGGAAAAGCTTCGGCTGTGGCCGTTCCCGCACTGAACACTTTTTACTAGCTTAAGCGCGGCATCAAGGCTATCCTGCGAGACGCTACCGATACCAACGGAGGATTTAATAATGAAACTTAAAGCTACGGCGGCGGCCTTGATTTGCGCGCTTGCGGCGCCCGTTGCGCACGCCGACCTTGTGATTCCTTGGCTGGGCTACAGAACAGGGCCGTTCTCGCCCGGCGGAATCCCGACGGGAGACGGCTTCCACGACTACATGACATTGCTTAACGAGCGAGACGGAGGAATCGGCGGGGTCAGGGTCCAGGTTATCGATTGCGAAACCGCGTACAATACTCAAAAGGGAGTCGAATGCTACGAGTCGACAAAGGGCCAGGGGAGCCTAGTTTATCAGCCTCTGTCGACCGGGATAACCTACCAGCTAATACCCAAGGGTACGGCGGAGGGCATACCGATCTTGTCCTCGGGCTATGGGCGGACAGCTGCTGCCAACGGCAGATACTTCCCTTGGGTATTCAATTTTCCGGCCCATTACTGGGACGGCGCATCCATCGCGATCAAGCACATTCTCGATCTCAACGGAGGCGACATAGCCGGCAAGAAAGTTACTTTGGTCCATCTCAACGCCGCCTACGGAAGGGAGCCAATTCCGACGCTTGAGGAGCTAGCCAAAATTCACGGATTTGAAGTGGACTTTGTTCCAATCGATTTCGCTTCAAGTCAGGAGCAGAAATCCCAGTGGCTCGATATTCGCAGAAAGAAGCCCGACTATATTTTGATGTGGGGTTGGGGAATCATGAATGCGGTTGCAGTACAGGAGGCGGCCAATATTCGGTTCCCGCTGGAAAATTTCATCGGAATCTGGTGGTCGGGATCGGAAAACGACGTTCTTCCGGCGGGCGAAAGAGCTCATGGCTACAAGGCTTTGGCACTGCATCGTCCCGGCACGGATGCCCCTATATTTGACGATTTGCAAAAGCATGTCTTTGATAAAGGCCTGGCATCGGGCACGGGCGAGCATTCCGGCACGGTTTTATACAACCGTGGAGCGTATGGCGCCATGTTAACCGCCGAAGCAATCAAGACGGCTCAGGAAATCCACGGAGTCGCGGATATCACTCCCGCGATGATGCGCGACGGCCTCGAAAACCTGGTGATTACCGAAGAAAAGATGGCGGCAAATGGATTTCCCAACTTTGGCCCTCCATTCGCGGTAAGCTGCGAGAATCATGGCGGAGACGGCAAGGCGTGGATCCAGCAGTGGGACGCTCACGCAAAGGAATGGAAGCTGGTTTCCGACCTCATCCAGTCGGACAAGGAGCTGATCAACAGGCTCGTCCTGGAGGACGCGGAAAAATATGCCGCGGAAAACAACATAGAGCCGCGTGAATGCTAGCCTATTGAATACTCGGCCCTCCCGAATGCGGGAGGGCCATCATCCCGGGGAAATTGCGATCAATGCAAGACATTCTTGCGGCTGACACGGAGCTTGGCCGGGAAGCGCTGCTAAGCGTCAACAATATCGAAGTAATCTACAATCATGTGATTCTCGTTCTAAAGGGCGTTAGCCTCGAAGTTCCCGAGGGCGGAATCGTCGCGCTGCTAGGCGGCAACGGAGCGGGAAAGACAACAACGCTCAAGGCGGTATCGAATCTTTTGAAATCCGAACGCGGCGAGGTGACCAAGGGGTCGATCGCCTACGACGGCGAGCCGGTGCAGAATCTCGATCCGTCCGAACTCGTACGCAAGGGCGTTATCCAGGTTATGGAGGGGCGCCATTGCTTCGAGCATTTAACGGTTGAAGAAAACCTGATCGTCGGCGCGTTCACAAGGCGCGACGGCGCGTCGAATATCGCCCGAGATCTGGATTTGGTGTACAGCTACTTTCCTCGGCTGAAGGATCGGCGCAAATCGCAGGCGGGATATGCTTCCGGCGGGGAGCAGCAGATGTGCGTCCTGGGAAGGGCGTTGATGTCGCGCCCGAAAATGATCTTGCTGGACGAACCGTCGATGGGGCTAGCCCCGCAGCTTGTTGAAGAAATCTTTCAGATCGTCAGGGATTTGAATGCGAATGAGGGAGTTACGTTTCTGCTTGCCGAGCAGAACACGAACATCGCGCTTCGATACGCTCAGTACGGCTATATTCTCGAATCCGGCCGCGTGGTTCTGGACGGCCCCGCGAGCGAACTGAGAAAGAATCCGGATGTTCGCGAATTCTATCTCGGCATGTCGGAGTCCGGCCGCAAATCGTTCCGCGACGTAAGAAGCTATCGCAGGAGAAAAAGGTGGCTGAACTAGCGACCGACGAGCGCGTCGCATGCCGAACCCCGAATCCCGGCCGTCCTGGAACTACGCGCATCCCGAAATGGAAATTCGATCTCGTTCGCAATGCGATTCTTGAAGTCCTGCGCGAGAGCGATGCAAAGTTCTCCGAATTGACCGATCTTGTTCGCGGTCGACTGATCCCGTCCGACCTCGGCAGGCTCGGTTCGCTCGGCTGGCACGTGGCCACGGTCAAGCTCGAGATGGAAGTCCGAGAAGAAATCCGCAGGATTCCAGGTTCCAAGCCCCAGGTTCTTTCAATTGGAGGAAGCAAAGATTCCTAGCTACGACGAGCTTGAGACAAGATCGGCGGATGAGCGCGCGGCCAGCCTGGCGATCCTGCTTCCGAAGCTAATTCGCCGCGCAAGGGCGACCGTGCCGGCATTGCAAAATCTCCTTCCGGATGAATCCGATACTATTCGCTCCGCAGTCGATTTGGCGCGCCTGCCCGTGCTCAGAAAGTCGGAAATGGTTCGAAAGCAGTCGGAAGACCCGCCTTTCGGCGGATTTTCGGCGATTGACCCTTCGGATGCGGACTATATTTTTCAGTCGCCGGGTCCTATCTACGAAGCGGGAAGTTTCGCGCGCGACTGGTGGCGATTGGGTCGATTCCTGTTTGCTAGCGGCATCGGGCGCGGCGATATCGTTCAGAACTGCTTTTCGTATCATCTTACTCCCGGAGGAACCATGTTCGAAAACGCGGCTCGGGCGGTTGGCGCGACGGTAATTCCGGCGGGCACCGGCAATACCGAGGTGCAGGCTCGCGTAGCTTCCGATACCGGCGCGACCGCCTACGCCGGCACGCCGGACTATCTCAAAATTATTCTCGAAAAGGCGGATGAATTAAATCTGAAACTGCCGAGAATGCGCAAAGCCGTCGTAAGCGGAGGCGCGCTCTTCCCGTCTCTACGCCGGGAATATGAAGATCGAGGCATCGAGTGCCGGCAATGCTATGCGACTGCCGAACTGGGAAACATCGCCTACGAGACCGTTGCCGGCGAGCCGATGGTTGTCGACGAAGGGGCCGTTGTCGAAATCGTAACCCCTGGAACGGGCAATCCGGTCGAGCCGGGCGCGATTGGCGAAGTGGTCGTAACGGTCCTGAATGAAGATAATCCCATTGTTCGACTCGCAACCGGGGATCTATCCTCATTCGTTCCCGGTCAGAGCCCCTGCGGACGAACCAACGCGAGGATTTCGGGCTGGAAGGGGCGCGCGGACCAAACCGCGAAAGTCAAGGGTATGTTCGTCAGGCCGGAGCAAGTAGCCGAAATCGTTGGCAGGCATCCGGAAGTCCGTTCGGCGCGCGTCGTCGTGATTCGCGAAAATGAAATGGACTCGATGGTCGTCAAGCTGGAATCCGAGTCCACGAATCCGCAGCCCTACGATCAAACCGTCCGGGAGATTCTAAAACTGTCCGGAAAGATCGAGATATGCAGCCCTGGATCGCTGCCAAGGGACGGGAAGGTAATCGACGACCGGCGGGATTACCGAAATTGACGAATTTGCCGATCGAATCTTGCGGCCGACGCTATGCAGCCGCAGCCTCGAGCGAGATCAATTGACTAGCCTTGCCTCGCCTTGAACCGGCCCTGCTGCTTGTTGATCACGTATATCCGGCCCTTTCGACGAACAACTCGACAAGCGCGATGGCGCGCTTTTAGGGAGCGAAGTGAATTCTTGACCTTCATGGGCCTACCTCCGATTTACCGTGCGCGACATCGTCCGGGAAATTCCGATACCGGCTTTTATCGACATGGTGGGCGCGACTGGGATCGAACCAGTGACCCCTACGATGTCAACGTAGTGCTCTACCGCTGAGCTACGCGCCCTGTCCGCATAAATTACCGGATGACCGGCGACGACGAGATGAAGCGAACCAATTACAGGCGCGGACAATGCATTGCAAGCGTTTTTTTGCGAGCGCGATTCCGGTCGAGGCGGCGATCTCGAAGCCGGCAGCGCGCCTTGGAAGCATCGCATTGATTTGAATTGAAGAGCCCAATTCAAATCTTTCATTCAAAGCGGCGGCCTTCCTTGGCAATCTTTCCCGCACCCCCTTTTCAACCAAATTGGTTTACACCCTCGGGCACTGAGTAACATCTCTGCCAACGCCCGCCCTGTTCATCCGTAAATCAATCACAAACTTGACGAATTCAGTCACAAACGCGACGATAGCCACACCCTAGTGTTTTGTGCTTCATGTAGCACATCTGGTGGTATCTCGCTGATTTCTAGTGAAGCAATAAACAACCCGTCTAGTCCTGATTCTTTAACAACCTTTTGAGCTGCTTCAATTGCTCAATACGCAATATCATCAGTCAATCCATACTTCGCCAATACATTCAATCTCATGTCGTCCTTACTCATTCCCATGCTCCCGATAGACATATTTCTCCGCAGCTAAAGACGCTGACGAGAATTACTCTGCCACGTGCCGGGCGCATCATTCCGCAGAAACGGGCTTCGCCAGGGTGCAGTTGGCAACTTTATTTGGATCACTGCCCTACGCGATCCAATGACCACGCTCGGGCCCAGCCAAAGCCGCGTAGCGGGATGCGCGTCGGCTGAAGCGCTGTGTCATGTTTCGCCCTTAGACTCCGCGAATTCAGTTTAGCAACTCGACGTTATACTGGTGGCAGGGGCCGCGAGGAAGTCTCGTTCGTTGAACGTCAGCATTGCGGATATGGCTACGTTTGCGTCTTCAATGATGTTGCAGAGAACAGCATCGACCAAGCTCAGCCCGACATTGGCGTCCTGCGCCAGCACGGTTGCAAACGATTCCTCCCTATAGAGCGAGTCATCCAGCAATGCCGTTTCCGGCGAACGTGCAATCGCACCGAACCTCGCCAGGTTCGCCGGGCGCCGCGCAAGGCGCGTGTTCACCGTTTCGTACAGGATAGGCCAAGGAAGAACGATCGGCATGAAATCAAGCCATTTTTCCAGCCGGCGCGCGGATTCGTGATGCTGGTCCCGCTCATTGAACAGCGCGATGAAGAACCCCGAATCGACCAGCACTCGCTCCGGACCAACCATCAGTTTCCATCCAATTCCTGCTCCAGTTCATCCCCGAAACCAGTCCACGGCGGAGATTTTCGTTTTCCCACCAGGTATTGGCCTCGCGTGCGGCCGTCGTCATTGAATATGACGTAGATGCGCGAACGCCGGTTCAGCGTGACCGCCTCGCAGACATCCGTCTTCAGGAACTCCAGCAGGTCGCCGTCGAACTCGTAGTTCTTCAGGAAGGCGACGTTCGAACCACATTCCTTTGCACCGTGATTCTCAAGCCACGAATAGATCCCTTCGTAGTCTCCGCTCACCCCGAGGTCGTAGGACAACCAGATCGTACTATTCACCTTTCGCCTCCTTACGGCTTCGGGTGGCTTTGCTGGAGCCTTCCCATTGGCCACGGCGATAGCGGCGACCATAACCCCAGTCAAGGCGCCAAGGGAAAAGGGGTGTATCTCAATCTTGTTGCAAAGCGATGCGAGAAAGTATTCCTATAGCAGCGCGCCTCTTTATGGGCTGGAAGGTCGGAAGCTCACATTCGGCCCAATCAATCATTTTGGGCTACACCTTTCATTCAATCGCCGCTCGACATCGTTGGAAATCCATGATTGAAATCGGGTCCATACGCTAACGCGGCATCCGCAATTTCGGGAGGTTTGAATGCGCGCATTCAAGAGCTTGGCGCTAGCCGCCGTTTTCGCCGTCTCTGCGGCCCATGCCGCGGAATTGAAAATCGGCGCATGGAATCTTGAGCATTTGAACGATTCCGATATGGAAGGGTGCGAGCCGCGCATTGAAGCGGACTATGCCGCGATCAGGGAGCAAATCGAGAAATCGGGAGTCGACCTGGTTGCGTTCCAGGAAGTCGAGAATCTCGCCGCGGCGCGGCGCGTGTTTCCAGAGGACGAATGGGCTGTCGAGATTTCCAGCCGCCCGGAGACGGGCGACATTAGCGAGTGCTGGGACTGGCCCGGCAGGTATTTAAAGCATTTGGCAACCGGCTTCGCCATTCGGCGAGGGATCGAATACTCTCGAAACGACGATCTAGTCGAACTTGCGCTGGGAAACAGTTTTGCGCGGTGGGGAACGGGCATTACCATTGGCAATGGCGCAGGAATTCGCATGCTGTCCATTCACTTGAAGACCGGCTGCTGGAGCACGAAGGAAGACGGCGAGGAGCGAAGAGCCGAGGCATGCAAGACGCTCCGAAAGCAACTCGAAGTCTTGAATGCCTGGATTGAAGATCAATGGAGCTCCGGTCGGCCATTCTTCATTTTAGGCGATTTCAACAGAAATCTCGCCGTTCCCGATGACTGGGGCTGGAACAAACTGTCCTCGACATCGGCAGGCGAACTTCATCTATTGACCCGAGGCATCGGAGCGCGCTGCGATCCTAGGTATAAAAATTTTATCGACCATTTGGTTGCAGGCCCGAAAGCGAAAGAGCGCGTAGTGCCCGGTTCCTTCGAGGAACTGCCCAATGAATACGATCAGCCCGACCACTGCCTGATCGCGGCGAAGCTGACGATATCGGATCAATAAAAGGCAAGCGATAGCGTTTTGAACATGCGCGGATGCGCTCTTGCCATTGAATCTCGCCCGGCCGCCCGATCTTTTGATAGGCAATTGTCGAACCGGAATTCGCGGCCGCCGCCGATGTCGAATAGCTGCGGGCCGCCTTCGGGAACAAAGACATCGTCTCGGAAGTCTCCCAGCCAAGCATACTGCAGGATTTTTTCCGATTTCGGGCTCGCGGCATCCAACGATGCTCGCGACCAGCACCCTTCTGCCGTCAAGTTCGAATAGGCCGGGGCATTCTGCGCAGACCGTGCCGTTGTCGCGAAAACTCGGTGGAGTTCAGTACGAGATGCCGAGAAAATTCCTATCATTGCCTTCGTCCGATCCATAGGACAGCACGACCGAGTCGCCTTCGAATGACGAACCGCAACCATGCGGCAGACTCCTAAATCTCTATTCAACCATTCATTGGAATTCCCGTAGTCGCGATGTGTGCGCTCGGACTGCTCGACAATCGCAGCTTCGGCAAATTGAGGTTTTACTACGGCATTGTCAGGTATAACGCGCTTTTGATCTCCTCCTTGCGGCTAGCGAAATCCGAAAAATTCCCATTGAACTGCTTCAATTCTGGGGTAAAAGCGGTTGCGCGAAATTGGAGGTGCAAAATGTCGAACGGAGATTTCTACCCGGCAAGGCTGACTATCGACCGGCCCAGCGAGTTTAACCGCTTGACTGCATTGTTCCGCATTGTTTTAGCCATTCCCATTCTATTCCTATTTTTTTTGGTTGGCGTGCCTAGCGGAACATATGTCGATAATGGCCATGACGCCGGGTTGGCCGGGATCGGCATTTTCGGAGCGTTGAGCATTGCTACGGCGCTTATGATACTGGTTCGCCAGCGATACCCGAGATGGTGGTTCGATTTTTTCCTCGAATTTTCGCGATTTGGCGGGCGCGTTTTTACTTACATCTTTCTTATGACGGACTTATATCCGTCTACTGAGGACGAGCAGTCCTACCACTTGGAGCTGGACTACCCGAATGCGCAGGAGGACCTTAATAGATGGATGCCGCTATTCAAGTGGGCGCTAGCGATTCCTCACTATATCGTTTTGGCTTTCTTGAGCATCGGCCTGATCATCGCGGTGTTTCTGGCCTGGCTGTCCATACTGTTCACCGGAAACTACCCTAAACCGCTTTTCGACTATGTCGAGGGCGTTATGCGATGGTTTGCGCGCGTATCCGCCTATGCATTCATGATGCTGACGGACCGCTATCCTCCATTTAGCTTGAAATAGGCGAGAGTGCGAAGCAAGGGCCGGGCATGGAACGCGAATTGCGGGTTTGCTTTCCGCCCAAATGACTGGAGCAAGCGCCGGGAATGCGCGTCGTGGCCCGGTCCAACCGCATAGGATGCTCGCCATTGTCGAATAGAAACTCGGCGATGGCCCGGAATGCTTCGGCTTGAAGCCGGGGAGCAGTGGCAATCGACGGACGCAAGCCCAGGATGTCGAGCGCGACAGAATCGGCGTCGGGAATGCGCAATGATTCGCTGAATCGTTACGCATTCATTCTTTAGGCGGAACTTCAGGGGTATCTGAAGAAGGATTCCATGACCAACCTGCTGGTTTTTAAGGGTTTTCCGGCCCTGCGGCGGCCGTTCAACCTGTCAATCTTATGGGAACGTTCCGGTCGGGGTCCACTCCGAGAAGCTGGAACGCCCGTTTCTGGACCGGGGTCGGCTTGGTGACGACGGACAGCAGGCTTTCGCCATAGCCCGGCAGGCGCATCTGGTTCAGCACCATCCCCGAGAGATCGTCGAGCAGCGTGCGGAAGCTGTGGGCCGGCAGGTCGTCTGCGGTGCGCTTTGTGGCGGCCTTCCGCCGGGCGGATTCCGACGGCCGGGCCGTCTCCACCGGCGAGTTCCGCTGCGCCAGGGCGCCCGCGCGGTCGTCATCCTCGAACAGGAGCGGCGCGAGGCGCCGGCGCATGTGCCATTCCACGTGCAGTGCCAGCATGCAAAGAAACACGTGCGCGCGGACATGGTCGGGGGAGTAGACGTA
>MPMP01000075.1 GCA_002238565.1 Albidovulum sp. bin36 | reverse complement strand
GTCTGGGAGGGTCGGCTTCCGCATTGGACTTTTCGAGGCCTGCTTAGCGTTCACTGCACGTTCCGGCCCGCATGTTCGCTGAACCGCCCTAGGCGGCCCTTTTCACCGAGTGCTTCAACCCATGTCGTTACCTCCATGAACCGCTCGGCTGCTACCAGCTGGAGCGACAGTTGCTGCGCGGGATTCGCACCCGCTTGAAGAAAGCGCCTTTCCACGGCGCACCAAACTATTTGACCTACACCCACGCGGCGCCGTAATCTTTATGGGTGTATCTCAAACTTGTTGCAAAGCGATGCGAGAAAGGATTCCTATAGCAGCGCGCCTCTTTATGGGCTGGAAGGTCGGAAACTCACATTCGGCCCAATCAATCATTTTGGGCTACACCCAATCTTTATTTCAAATTTGACATAATACTAGAGCGGCATGTTATTGTGCTTCTTTGGCGGATCGGAGACCGTTTTGGTTTTCAGTGCCGAAAGCGCTCGGCAAATTCTGCGTCTCGTTGAGCGCGGCATAATAACGTCGTCGATGAAGCCCCGCTCGGCCGCCACAAACGGATTGGCAAATCTGTCTTCGAATTCTTTCGTAAGCGCATCGACCCGTTCCCTGTTCTGAAGTTCTCCGCGATAGAGAATCTCAACCGCGCCCTTGGCGCCCATGACCGCTATCTGAGCGCTCGGCCACGCATAGTTGATGTCGCCCCGCAAATGCTTCGAAGCCATGACATCGTAAGCGCCGCCGTAGGCTTTGCGCGTGATAACCGTGACTTTGGGAACCGTCGCTTCGCCGTAGGCGAATAGCAATTTGGCGCCGTGCTTTATTATTCCGCCGTATTCCTGCGCCGTTCCCGGCAAAAAACCGGGAACATCGACGAGCGTGACGATTGGAATCTCGAATGCGTCGCAGAATCGAACGAATCTTGCCGCCTTGCGGGAACTGTCGATATCCAGGCATCCCGCGAGAACCATCGGCTGGTTGGCGACGAAGCCTACCGTGGAGCCTTGGAGCCGAATAAACCCGATAACGATATTGGCGGCGAATTCCGGCTGAATTTCGAAGACATCGCCTTCGTCCGCGATTTTCGAAATCAGCTCTTTCATGTCGTAGGGCTGAATCGGATTTTCGGGCACTAGAGTATCAAGCGATAAGTCTTCCCGTTCGGGATCGTCGAAGCTCGGCCATTCCGGCGGCCCGGATCGGTTGTTCAATGGGAGGAAATCAAAAAACCTTCTCATTTCGCTCAATGCCTCCACATCGTTGTCGAATGCGTCGTCGGCAACCGATGATCGGGTTGTATGAGTGGAAGCGCCTCCGAGTTCCTCCGCCGTCACGACTTCGTTGGTGACGGTTCGCACGACGTCCGGGCCGGTAACGAACATGTAAGAGCTGTCGCGCACCATGAAAATGAAGTCTGTCATTGCCGGCGAATAGACTGCGCCTCCTGCGCACGGGCCCATAATTACGCTGATTTGCGGAATTGTTCCCGAGGCCATGATGTTGCGCTGGAACACTTCCGCATAACCTGCCAGCGACGCGACGCCCTCCTGGATTCGCGCGCCGCCGGAATCGTTCAGCCCAATGACCGGCGCGCCGTTCTGGACCGCAATATCCATGATTTTGCAGATTTTCTGGGCATGGGTTTCCGAGAGCGAGCCTCCGAAAACGGTAAAATCCTGGCTGAAGACATAGACTTTACGGCCATTGATGGCGCCCCACCCCGTGACGACGCCGTCGCCGGAATACTTCGCATCGGCCATGCCGAAATCCGCGCAGCGATGCGTCACGAACATGTCGAATTCTTCAAACGAATCCTCGTCGAGCAAAAGCTCTATTCGCTCTCTCGCCGTTAGCTTCCCCTTGGCATGCTGAGCCTTAATTCGTTTTTCGCCGCCGCCCATCCGCGCGGCAGACCGGCGCTTTTCTAGTTCAGCGAGAATTTCCTGCATGGCTTCTCCAGCGGATTTTGCCGTCCCTTGGACGAATATCGATAAACGTTGTTGGGCTGCAATGCCATATGCGAGCCGGAAATTTTGCGGGCCGAAGCGGAAAGGCAGCGAGCGGAACTAGTCCGGAGGGCTTGCTGCATGAAAAAGACCCGCCCTGAATCGCCGAATCGCCGCTCGTCCGGTTTCCGGGACCGAGCCGAACACCGGTTTGCTGGTTTCCAATCGCAGGCTGTTGGGTTACCAAGCGATGCGCATCGACGGGGTTTTTGCAATACCGCGCTCGATGCTTAACGGAATTGACTATGGAATTTTTCCTCTACCCGATCGTGTTCTCGAAAGCCTCGAGGCGATAGCGGCTTTCGATGACTGAATTCAGAAAAGTTCGGTTTCTCGACCGAACTACTCCTCCGCACGTCCTTACGCTTGTTTTCCTAACGGCGCTGCCGGCGGTTTCAATGTCGATATTCCTGCCGTCGCTGCCGGCAATGACGGAATACTTCGATACGGAATATGCGCTCATGCAGCTCTCCGTCGCCGTCTATCTTTTTACGAACGCCATTCTTCAAATCATTCTTGGCCCTCTTTCCGACAGATTCGGACGCCGACCGATTATTATCATTTCGATCATTGTCTTTCTGGCGGCCACCGCCGGATGCATTCTGGCGCCCACCGTGGAATTATTTCTAGGATTCAGAATGGCGCAAGCCATAATCGTTTCGGGAATCGTACTCTCGCGAGCCGCCGTAAGAGACATGTTTCCGCCAGACAAAGCAGCCTCCATGATCGGCTACATCACGATGGGAATGGCCGTCGCCCCCATGCTCGGACCGGCGGTCGGAGGTTACCTCGCCCAGTTCTACGGCTGGCAGGCGAGCTTCGTTCTGCTGCTAATTTTCGGCATCCTGCTCGTTGTTCTTTGCCTTGCCGATCTAGGCGAAACCACGACCCAGCGGCCCGCGAGCTTCAGGGCGCAGTTCAAGCAGTACCCCGAGCTTTTCGCATCCCGCCGATTTTGGGGATACTGTTCCACCGCCGGCCTATCGTCCGGGTCTTTTTTCGCCTATCTCGGAGGAGCTCCAATCGTCGGAACAGTCGTCTTCGGCATGGAGCCGGCGGAATTGGGAATTTATTTCGGCTTCATCGCATTTGGATTCCTGGTAGGCAACTTTTTATCGGCAAAATTTTCCGTGCGATTCGGAACGAACTCGATGGTTCTCGCCGGCGTCCTGATCGCCACCGCGGGAATGGCGCTGTCGCTCATTGCGTTTCTGATCGGCTTCTCCCATCCTATGGCGTTTTTCGGCATGTGCTCGTTTGTCGGCGTCGGCAACGGGCTCACGCTTCCGAATGCAACTTCCGGAATGCTCTCCGTCCGGCCGCACCTAGCCGGATCGGCATCCGGCATAGGCGGTGCGATCATGATAGGGTTGGGTTCGGGACTGTCCGCCTTGAGCGGGTCTCTGCTAACCTCGGAATCAGGAGCTTACCCTCTGATAATAATTATGCTGGTATCGTCGATTCTATCTCTTTTCGCAGTCATCTATGTAATTCACGTCGCGAATTCCGCGAGCATGCGGGCGGAGCAGGGAGCGAACAGCAGCTAGCGGCGGACTCGAAGCCGGCTCCAACTTGAGCTACCGAGCGAAAACCGCGCAGCCCGGAGTCGCACCGGCATTCGCCGCCTGCGATCAAAGCCGTTTCCATCCTATGCGGATCGGAGAAAAATTCCTCCCGGATAGCGGCTCGCCTTGCCCGCTACGTTCGGCGCCGCCTGCCTTTCCTAACGGCGGCATCGCTCAGCGCAACAAGCGAAACCGCGGCCACTATGATCAGTCCGCCGGCGATGACGAAGGCGTCCGCCGGCTCGGCGAAGAAGACCGCTCCCATTAGCGTGGCCCAAACCAGCTGGAGAAAAACCGCTGGCTGCGTTACCGACAGCGGCGCCGCCCGGAACGACAGCGTCATAAAATAGTGCGCAAGGGTTGCAAAAAGCGCGACAAGGCAAAGCCAAAGCAACTCGTCGATCATAGGCGCTACCCAGACGGCCGCTGCGAACGGGGCGAGGCATAGGGTAGCCAGCAAGGACAGCATGCCGACGACTACCGGCGCTCCCAGCTTTTCGGACAAGCCCTTCGCTAGAAAATACGATATTGAAAATGCGGCCGCGGCGACTAGCATCGCAAGATGTCCCGAGGATACGTCCCGGAATCCCGGCCTGACGATAATGAGGATACCCGCAAAGCTGGCGGCGACAGCGAGAATTCTGCGGATGCCAATCCTTTCGCCAAGAAATATCGCGGCGCCGACAACAATGACAATCGGCGTCAAATAGGTCATCGAAGTAACTTCGGCGATCGAAATTCTCGTCATTGCATAGAACCAGCACAGCACAGCCGCCGAATGAGCGACACCGCGGACAATGAATTTAAAGCCCGTGTTCAGTCCGAGGTTCGCCCTATAGATCGACGCGAATGTCGGAATGACAAAAGCTATTCCGAACAAATATCGAAGGAAAGCCGCCTGAGCCGAGGGAAGGGACGAGCCGACATGCTTGACGATCGCGGTTACCGCCACGAAGCAAAATCCGGATAGAACGATCCAAAGGATGCCCACGGAGTGCCCTCGCGCGGCATGCATTCTATGGACAAGATCGCTTAAGGCCGACAACCGGTCTTCGCGTCAAATGCAAAAGAGGCCAAGGGTGTATCTCAAACTTGTTGCAATGCGATGCGAGAAAGTATTCTTATAGTAGCGCGCCTCTTTATGGGTTGGAAGGTCGGAAACTCACATTCGGCCCGATTAACCAAGTTGGGCTACACCCAGAGGCCAACAAGCGCCGGCAACTAGATCGATTCCAATATTTCTTCCGGCATCTCGATATTCGATGTAACCGTCTGAACGTCGTCCTCGTCTTCAAGCAATTCGATAAGCTTGACTACATGCCGCGCTTCCTCCAGGCCAAGTTCCGCGACGGTTACGGGCCTCCACACTATTTTTGTGCTTTCGGCTTCGCCGACCAGTTCTTCCATGGACTTCGAAACGGAACTCAGATCCCTAGCCTCCGTATAAATGTAATGGCCTTCCGGCAGGGATTCCACATCGTCCGCGCCCGCTTCGATTGCGGCCTCCAACACCTCTTCGGAACCGCAGGCTTCCAACGAGAAAACTATTTCGCCCATGCGTTCGAACATGAAGCTTACCGCGCCCGTCTCCGCCAAGTTGCCGCCCGATTTAGAGAAAATCGTCCTGATTCTCGATGCCGTTCGATTCCTGTTGTCTGTCATCGCTTCAACGATTAGCGCGACGCCGTGCGGTCCATAGCCTTCGTATCGGATTTCTTCCAGCGTCTCGGCATCCGCGCCAACCGCTTTCGAAATCGCGCGTTCGATAACGTCCCTCGGAAGCGAATTCGACTTCGCCTCCTTGACGGCGAGGCGAAGCCTGGGATTTTTTTCGGGGTCGGAATCCCCGACTTTGGCAGCGACGGTGATTTCTCTGGAAAGTTTGGAAAACAGCTTTGAGCGGGCGGCATCCTGGCGCCCTTTGCGATGCTGAATATTAGCCCATTTGGAGTGACCGGCCATATCTGGCTCCCGAGGAAAAGCTGACTTTCAATAGTTAGAGAAATACGATTCCACAAGCATTCGACGCAAGTGGGGTGTGGGTCAGATTTGTTCCTTCTACTTGGCCAGCTTCGCGCCGCGTCCGCTTCGCTTGCCGGCGGTCATGCCGGTCCGCCGGCAGTTCGCGGCCCTGTATAACAGGCGCCGTCGAAGCGGGACGGATCGATGGAGGTCTCGACGACGACAGGGCGGCATCCGTGCTTCGCCTCTCAGATATCCGGAAGCCGGCGCAGCGCCGTCGCCAGCGCCTTCGGAGCCCGCTCGCCATTTTCTTTGCCGTTAATTTTTTCGGCAGATTTATCCTGTCGATGCCGCAATGGAAGCCGGCGACCGCACGTACAAGAACTCGAAGGAGGATGGCCTGCGGCGCAAGCTTACCGAACGTGGATATGGCGGCTGCTCACCAGGAAACTGCGTAATCTCCGATAAGACTCCTCCTTGGAACAATAAATCAAGAGCATTCAAAACTTCGAACGAATGTTGAACAATTGTGACGCAAGCCCTCAGAAATAATCCGGGAATTTAGAAACGAGATAATTTGAGAAAAAACACTCGGACGCTTTTTTCGGTGGAAGTCGGGAGTGTCGGCATGGCTTAGATCTTGAATTTCGGCACTGGGCTAATTTTACACGTTTTCTGGGATTTTACCCTCCTGTCCAGAAGAAAATCCTGAAAAACAAGAAGAAATTCTTGGAAAGAACCGTTTCATGAGGTCAGGATATCTGATCTTGCCGAGAATCAAAAAAGGAATTTGCAGTCGAATGATTTCCGGGAAGCACATTAAGAAACTTGAGGAACGCGATATTGACCTTCTGCCGCCGGAGGAATTCCATGCAACCGAAGAATTTACTACCTGGTTCTGCAGCCTGGCCGGTGTGCAGAACCCCTTATTCGAAAGGGCGTGGCACAGTGTGGCGGACTCTGATGGCGAATCGGACATCGTTCTCTCAGAACCAATTCTAGAATTTCATCGCCGCTGCCGAGACCATCGCCAAAACGAAATCGGCAAGCTGCGCACGTTCAATGGAACCGAAATTTAGTTCGCGCCGCATTAGCCGATTGACTTCATCTAATTCGAGCACCCGTTGAATCGTCGAAGAGAAATAGCTTGGACAAGTCGAAATCGATACCGATATTGGAATCCATCTTGGCTTCGAAGTCCTTCGGAGCCTTAATCGAGAACATTCCCGTTTCCGCTTTTGCCGTAACCAAGACATGGTCTCCGATCAACTCGTTCGCGTATAGTTTTGCCTGAAGCTTGCCGGACTGCGGGTCGACAACTGCGCAATCCTCGGCTCTCAGCCCAAGCACTGCGCTTTGACACGATCCTTCATGCTTAGTGGCTACTTGGGTTTCGCCGAAAGCGAAGATGCCGGAGTAAAGTCCGCCTTTGACCAAATTCATTGGCGGGGAACCAACAAACTGCGCAACGAAAAGATTTTCGGGATCGTTGTAAATAGTTCTCGGCGCGGCCAATTGCTGGAGTTTCCCTTCCTCAAGCAAAGCCACGCGGTGGGCCAATGTCATCGCTTCCACCTGGTCGTGAGTAACGTAGATCGTAGTTATGCCAAGTTCATGCTGCATGTGCTTGAGTTCGGCGCGCATATGCCCTCGAAGCTTGGCGTCGAGGTTTGAAAGCGGTTCGTCCATTAGGAAAACGGCAGGGCGGCGCACCATGGCGCGAGCCAGCGCCACTCGCTGCCGCTGTCCGCCGGAAAGCTGGCTTGGATAACGGTCAAGCAAATCTGCGAGTTGCACCTGTTCCGCGACCTCTCGAACCTGCGACTCGATATCGGATTTTCCCAGTCTCCTGATTTTCAGTGGATAACCAATATTCTCGGCAACCGTTTTGTGGGGGTAGAGAGCATAGGATTGAAACACCATCGCCACGTTGCGGTATTTAGGCAATTCGTTCGTCACGTCTCGTCCCGAAATCGATATTCTGCCCTGCGTCACGGTTTCCAAGCCGGCAATCATTCGCAAAGCAGTACTTTTTCCCGAGCCCGACGCGCCGAGCAACACGAGGAATTCTCCGTCGCCGACTTCAAGGTCGAGTTCGTGAAGCACCTTAAGGTCGCCAAAAGATTTAGTAACGCTGTCAAGCACAACCGTCATTCGGAAACCTATCCTTTCACTGCGCCAAGCAGCAGCCCTTTTGCAATAAAGCGCTGCAGAATAATCGCCATCAATACTACCGGAATGATCATGACGATGATGACGACGGACATGCTCCACCACAGGATGCCTCTCTCACCCGCATTCATGGCTGCGACCAGAATTGGCATTGTCTGCGCACGCGATGTGGAGAGAAACAACGCCAGCAGGTATTCGTTCCAGGCCAATATCATCACCAGAAGCGTCGTAGCGGCCAATCCTGTCTTGGAAAGCGGCAGGACAATGTCCCAAAAAACCATCAGGCGGGACGCTCCGTCCAATTGCGCACTTTCCTCGAGGTCGATAGGAATCGACTTGAAAAAATCGTACATCAGCCACACCACGATAGGCAGATTGACAACGCTATAGGTAAGGATAATTGCGATATGCGTGTCAAGCAGCCTTACGTTTTGGAACATCAAATAGATCGGCACGACAACAACAATCGGCGCGAGTATGCGCTGGGAAATCATCCAGAAAAGAATGTCGCCGTTGCCAACAACTAGTTTGAAATGGCGGCTCAAAACACGTGCAAGGAAGTAGAATACGCCGAGAGCCGCCGCCAAGGTCGGCCACAGGTCGGCACCAAGTCTGGCAATCGCCACGACCGCTCCGGCCATGCAGGCGATAAACAGCAATATTGTCCCGAATTTCGGCTTGTATTCGATTCGCGCCAACGCGTAGGCGGCCATGGATCCGATCAGAATAGAGAGCAGAGTCGACGACAGAGCGATTATTATGGAATTCACATAGGCTTTCAGAGTGTCTTTGTAATCGAAAACAAACAGTTCCTTCCAGGCATGGAGACTCGGCTGGAAGTCAATCCAGGGAAGGTACACCGGACCGCCGTTGACATCCGCGGCCTCCTTAAATGACGTTATTAGCAACCAGTAGATCGGAAAAACTACAAAGACCGTCCAAAAAAGCAGTATGCCGTACACTACAATTTTGGTTGCGGGCGCCATGGTGTGAATGGAAGGGCGTTCGAACAATTTTTGAAGAACAGTTCGATTCGGCATAGCCGCATGGTTCATGATTTTCTAATCCTTCCTAGAACCACTAGATTGAAAAACGACACGCAGACGACGACGGTCACAAAAAGAAGCAAGTACGCAACGGCGGCGGACTGCCCTAGATCAAGCGCCCGCCACGCAAAAAGCGAATGCAGCGTCATTGACTCAGTCGCAATACCGGGACCGCCGGATGTCATAATATTCGGCAGGTCCACTATCTTGAACGCCTCGATGACTCGGATAAGCATCACGGTTGCAGCAACCGGCAAAATTTGCGGCCAGGTAACGTCGCGGAATATCTCCCAGCCGCTCGCTCCGTCCACTTCCGCCGCCTCGACGAAATCCCGGGGCACGTTTTCCAAAGCCGCGAGCAAAACCACGAAAATAAAAGGAATCCACTGCCAGCTGTCGCCTACCACGATAAAAATCCTGGCCGCCCAAGCATCGGCCGCCCAGGAAAATTCGCCTAGTCCGACCCACTGCCAAAGCGGCGAGAAGGGACCCTTGGTAGTATCCGCTATCATCCTGAAGGCGTATCCTACGCCTATGGGCGTAATCATCATAGGTACGAAAAACACAACGCGAAAAATATTTCTCCCCCTTACGGGCTGCGTGCACAGAAAAGCGAGGCCCAAGCCAATAATGAACTGAATTCCGCATCCGATGAAAACATAAAAAAGCGTTACACCCAACGTTCCGAACTGTTTCCCGCTAAAAAGCGTAGCGGCAAACAGAAAGGCGAGGCCAATGCCGAAAGCGGCTGTAATGAGCCGGCCTGTGAATCCGACCAATGTAAATCGCCGGGAAGCGTATCTGTATAGCCACCAAAGGATTCCCGCCGTCGCGCCGATCGCTAGCATCCAGCCCGCCACGCTAATTGGCGCGAAAGTTCCCAGAAAGTGAAATTGCTCGGACCCGAAAATCTGCTTCTCGAAATTCTTTAGCCCTACCCAGCGGACTTGGTAGGAACCTGAGCGTAGCCTTATCCTCGAAAAGGCGATGATTAGCGATGCAACAAGCGGAAAAATCGAAAAAACCAAAATCATTACAACGGCCGGCATTATAAAAAGTCGGCCGGAATGCCGGTCCAACCATTCACTGAAACGCGTTGCGAAAGTCACTCTCCAAACCTTTTAGCAGCCGGAGCTCCATGCCCCGGCTGCCTCATTCTTGACCGGCAATATACGTTCAGAAACGCTTGGCCCTAATTGGTTATGCCTAGCGATAATTTGTACATCGTTCTTTGGGAATCGCGTCCGAAGTCTTCGGTGATCTCCTCCCAAGCTTCCTCGATGTTGGCAACAGCCTGGTTTTCGTCTATCTCGCCAGCTAGGAATCGAGCCAATTCGCGGTCGAGCACGACGCCGGTATAGTTTTGAGCTCCCGGAATTCGAATGTCGGATGCCATATTCGGATGATTCAAGCTGTCCTTGATCGCTCCGAGATAGTTTTCGGCGAATTCCTTCGAGAACCCGGCTTCCACCCAGTTTGCGGTGTCGTTGAGCTGGGAATTCCGGTACGGATTGTATCCGGTCCATCCCATTGTCACGTCGACATTGGACTGGGCCGCTTGGTTAACATAGGACAGGAAATCGTATGCCGCCTGCTTAATCTTATCATCGGAATTCTTGTTGATGGCTCCGGCCCACCCGCCGAATGCAGCAAAGGGCGCATGGTTGATGCCGTCGGTCGCATGGGGACAGATTTCCGGCGTGCAGTCGACGAGTTCGCCGGACTCTTTGTCGAGAACGCGGCTCGTGCCCGGCATAATGACGGCACCCATCTTGTCCTTGATCGCGGCTCCCGAAGGATCGATTGAAAGCGGGCCGATGTCGCCCCAATCAATGACCATGCCGCATCGTCCGGCTTGAACCAGGCCGCGCGTGTCGCCGATGTCGTGATTCAATTCGTCGGGCGGTCCATACTCCCCAGTCGCCTTGTAAACCCTGAATGCCTCTTTCCAGGCCTCGTTGTTAACCTTTGGCACCATAGTTTCCGGGTCGAAAAATATCCCTTCGCCTGTGCCCTGCGTTTGGACAAATCCGGCTGCGATCGATCCCATCGCAAAGTAAGACTGAGCGTTCCGTTTCTTGAAAATGCACGAACCATAGTCGGCTACGCCGTCGCCGTTCATATCCTGGCCGTGAAGCGCGGCGGCAACCTCCATGTACTCATTCCAGTCGCGGGGCGGGTTGAGACCCATCGAATCCAATATATCGCGACGATAGTACAGCATCTGAAAGTCGCCATCGATCGTAATCAAATAGGTTTTGCCGCCGATTTTCTGGTTGTACTCCCGGAAGTACGGGGCGATGTCGTCGAAGTCGATCTTGTCATCGTTGGCGACATAATCGGTCAGGTCTTCGAGGAGGCCGCCGTCGACCATTTCGACAGCCCAGCCCGAGGCGAACACACCGACGTCAATGGAGTTGGTTCCGGTTGCCCAATCCGTCAGAAGTTTTTGGAACAATTCTGCGAACGGAACTTCGTCGACACGAATTTCCGCGCCGGTCATCGCAGTAAATTCTTCTCCGCGATCCACTAGGCGCTGAGCGATAACGGGGCCAGGTCGCGTCAGAATATTTACGGTAACTCCGCTGTAGTCCTGCGCCGCCAGCTGCGTGTTCGCCGCGGTGCAAACTAACGCCGCGCATGCGCTGATTTTGAGCGCACTCTCCATAGCTCTTGCCATTGGATTCTCCTATGTTTTCGCAAAGTTCGACCGATTTCATAACAACGGCAGCGGCATCGTGTCAAGGCAGGCTGTGCAAATGCGCAAACGCTAGTGCCTTCGCCGAAGGAGATCCTGCCTCCGGGAAATTCGGACTCAAAGGGGCCAAAGCACGGGAATTACAAGGCTTGCGATCACTCCAATGGACAAATTCAGCGGCGCGCCGATTTTAAAATAGTCGCTGAATTTATAGCCTCCCGGCGCGTAGACAAGCGTATTGGTTTGGTAGCCGATAGGCGTCGCGAAACTTGCCGAGGCGGCTACCATGACCGCGACGACAAGCGGTCGGGGGTCGATGCCGAGCGATTGGCCGATTCCTATCGCGACCGGCGTTACGATTACGGCTACGGCGTTGTTCGAGATAAGTTCGGTCAGAATCGACGTCAGGAGGTAAATCGCCCAGACGATCAGGAATGGCGGCAGGGCGCCGAGATAAGGGCTGATCGCATCGACGACGAGCACTATCGAACCTGCGCTTTCGAGGCCCGCGCCGACGGCCAGCATCGAAAAGATCAGGCACAGCAACCGGCCGTCGATATTCTCGAAGGCTTCGTCGGCGTCGACGCAACGGGTCAGCAGAACGATAGCGACCGCGAAAAATGCCAGTTCGAGGATCGGCAGCACTCCGAACGCCGCCAGCAGCACGACGCCCGCGAGGGCAACGAAAACTATGGGAATCTGCCGGCGCCTAAACGGCTTGACGCGCGTATGCGAAACTTCCGTCAAGTCGAATTCGACAGCCAGCTTCTGTATGTTCTCGTCGGCTCCTTCTATCAGCAAGGTGTCGCCGACCCGGACCCGAATCTCATCCAAATGGCTCGCGTAGTTCAACTTCTTCCGGTGCAATGCGAGCGGATAGACTTCGAACCGCCGCTGAAGCAAAAGGTCGCCGATTTTTTTTCCGATCATCCGGCAACCGGGCGTAATTAGAGCTTCTACGGTCGATGTCGGCACGGATGACAGTTTTTCCACGAGCCGCACCGACTTCAGCTCCTTCAGATCGATTAGATCCTGTATATCGGTTCGCAGCACGACGCGGTCGCCGGCCATGAGCTCGAATTCATCGGAAGCCGCGTCAAGCGAAATCTGGTTTCTTACGACTTCAATGATTCTAACGCCCTTGGCGGAAAAAATGTCCGCTTCGTTCGGGTTGCAGCCAATTAGCGAAGAGCCATCCGGCACAAATACATTCGTTAGAAACCTGGATTTTTTTCTCGGACCCAGAAAGTCCGCCATTGAATGCCGATCCGGCAGCAGGCGCGGGCCGAACAGCCGTAAATAAATCAATCCCCACGCGACGAGGATGAGCGCCAGCGGCGTGATTTCGAATATTCCGAAAGGATCGAGGCCGTTCACCCGCGCAACGCCGTCGACCAGCAAGTTGGTCGACGTGCCGATCAGGGTCAGCGTACCGCCAAGAATCGCCAGGTAGCTTAGCGGTATCAATAGCTTTGAAGAGCTAATTCCCAACGTGCGAGCGAATTGCACGAAAACCGGGATCAGTACGACGACCACCGGCGTGTTCGAGACGAACGCCGAAGTCACGACCACTATCAAGGCCAATATCGCAAACGTCAGGGTCGGATGCGATTCCCTGTTTCTAATTACGCTCTGGATCATCCAATCCAGAGCCCCGGTGCGAACGAGACCGCCCATGATGATGAACATGGCGGCAATCGTCCAGGGCGCGGGATTTGCAAATACGCTTACAGCTTTCTCGTATGGTAGAATACCCGCCAGCAGGAACAGGGACGCGCCCGAAATCGCAACGACCTCCACGGGAAAGCGTTCGGACACAAAAACTGCGAACATTCCTAAAACGATCACGATACCGAATAGCGCCTGCCAATTTTCATAAATATAAGACAATTGCATTCCTAGCTCCCGGACGATTTTGATTCCGCCGGCATTGCCATCCGATTCCCCCGGTCGCTTTCCCAGCGATGGCGGCGCCGGCTCGCGGCCTTTCTTCCGAAGCATTTTACACTTAAGTCTATCGTGCGGGAATCTTTTTGCATGCTAATCTCCCGTCCGGCGGCTTCGTCTATCGGATCAACGGCACGAGCGGAGAATCGGCCAGCAACCGCTTACGGCATTCGAGAATTTTTTTTACAGCGCATTCTAGTCTTTTTTTCAGCTTCAAAAGCGCTAAATCCGAATTCGCTTGTTCCAATTGCAGCCAAGGAGACAGCTATGCCCGGAGAAATCGCCAAAGACAGGCGGCTGCTGCAAGTCGACGGCAAAGATGCCAAGCCCTTCCTTCAAAACCTGATTACAAACGACATGTCCAAGCTGTCGAACGGTTTGGTGTATTCCGCGCTCTTAACTCCCCAGGGTAAATTCGTGGCCGACTTTTTCGTTGTCCCGTACAAGGAAAGTTTGCTTTTGGATGTTCACGAGGAGATGGCGGAGGATATCTTCAGTCGCCTTTCGCTATATAGGATGCGAGCCGCCATCAAATTTGAATTTATCGGCGCGCAAGTGCGCCGCGGCCTCGGCGCGGCGCCTTCCGGAGCGTATCCGGATCCGAGGCATTCTTCGCTAGGATGGCGTTCGTACGGCGAAAGCGAACCCGGCGGCGAAAAAATCGATTGGAACGAGATTCGGGTCGCCAGCTGCATTCCGGAATCCTGCATCGAACTTATCCCCGGCTCCACCTTTATTCTCGAGGCCGGGTTCGAGCGGCTGAACGGCGTGGATTTTGCCAAGGGCTGCTACGTCGGACAGGAAGTAACCGCTCGAATGAAGCACAAGGCCAAGCTAAGGAAAGGACTCGCGAAAGTCGAAATCCGCGGCTCGGCCAAGACAGGCGATCCGGTTTTAGCGAATGGCCGGCAGGTGGGCGAAATTCACACGGTTTCCGGGAATTTGGCGATCGCATATCTGAGATTCGATCAATTGAAAGATTTCGAGCTGCAGGCCGGCGACTCTTTCGTGTCAGTTTTGCCGAATCCCAAATGAATTGCAGGTTCGGTCGGCTAATAGCTGGAATTTGGCGAATTCGAATTCAGCGATAGCCGCTAAACGGAACTTTGCGAATCGCGGGGCTTGCGGCTCGGCCCGGTTTCTCGAAGAAAGCGGAGGCTAGGAATTCACGCAGCAATACTCCCATTCCGCATGCCGGGCGCAGGATCGAGCCCGACCGCCGAGTCTCAATACATTGCCCGGCGCCGGGCGCAGACTTAGTTCTCGGACTTCCGGTCCGGACTTGAACCGTCCTGCGTCTGTCGGATTGCCTTTGCCAATTCTAAAAATTTTTCAAAAATTCGCCCGCATCCGGCGATTGCCGAAAATGACTCGGAGGCCGATTCGCGATCATCGAGATGCTCGAACAATACGCCGGCCTCCCTAGCTATGAGCGAAGCCGCGGCAAATTGCGGCTGGGTGCACGAATGGCCCAGAAATCCATCGAACCGACCGGCGGCCAGATAGGCCAAGTCAAGCGATGTGGCGCCAGACACTCGTATTCCGCCGACTCTGCCGTAGACATTCGCAAACCGGTCCGGATTTCCGCCATCGTCGTTTTCGGTGCTTATCCGGTCGGCGGCGACCAGCATCGTGCCGATTGAACTGCAGCTAGAGGTTCTCAGCCGCATCTTGTTCATGCGGCTGCCGCTTCCTTTGATCGAGTGGAACTCTTCGTTGCGCAGGGGATCTAGCACGACCGCCGCAACGATTTCGCCCTTGTGCTCAAGCGCCACCGAAATTGCCCAGTGCGCCAGCCCCCGGCTGAAATTGAACTTTCCATCCAAGGCTTCCAAGATCCACCTTCGAGTCGGATCCTTGCCTTGCCGATCAAGACCCTCCGACTTGACCCCGTAATACGGTCTGGACTCCTGAAGAGAATCCACCAATGCGCTTTCGGCCGCCGCCCATGATCTAGCGGCAAAATCGCTCGTGCCCCTGACCGACGACAACAAATGCTCGATCTCGGCGAAATCGCGCATTAGACGGCGGCTGACTTGCCTCGCGGCCTTCGACATTACGTTAACATTCGGCAAGTTGGAATTTTCTGGCATGCTCGCTGCCTGCATTCTTTCGAAAATCAGCCTCTATTCCTAAATCCGGCGCAATCCAAGACTCAATCCGGCTAATCGGGCCGAACCGTATCGCGCCGAACGCTTGACCTCGCGCAGCCGGGCATTCAATTGCAGCGCTTAAGAACGGAGCGAAAGGATCGAAGTGAGAAAAATGAAAGCGAATCGACCAGACATTGAGTCCGGCGTCGTGCCGGACGGCGAACGGGCGGCGAAAACCGGCCTGGAGTTCATGCAGGCAATCCGGGACGGTGATCTGCCCCGGCCTCCCATTACCGGACTCTTGCAGCTGCATATCGACTTCGTCGAGAAGGGGAGGGTGATTTTTCGCGGACAGCCTTCGGCTCAAATGACGAACCCGATGGGAACCGTCCACGGCGGATGGTACGGAACCATTCTCGATAGCGCTATGGGCTGCGCCGTCATGACCATGCTTGAAAAGAATCGAATGTACACCACGCTCGAATTCAAAGTGAACTTAACGCGGGGCTTGCCGGTCGGCACCGAGGCGCTTGCGATCGGCGAAGTCGTCCATGCGGGACGATCGACAGCCGTTGCCAGCGGACGGATCGAGGATTCCTCCGGTCGCCTTTACGCCGTTGCGACGACGACTTGCATGCTATTCGACCGGTAGCGCGAAACTAGCACGGCCGGGGAATTCCGGGATTAGACCCGTTCAGAATACTCTAATGTCTGAGTATTGACCATTATGGTTTCTCCGCTGTTAACGAATGGAGGAACCATGACTCGGATTCCGTTTTCCAGAATTGCCGGCTTATAGCTGTTCGCGGCGGTTTGACCCGTTACGACAGGTTCCGTCTCCGCGATTTTGCAAGGCACTTTCTGCGGCAGCGACAAGTCGAGAACTTCTTCGCCATAGTATTCGACAATCACCGTCATGCCTTCCTGTAGAAACCGCATTCGATCTCCGAGCATGTCGGCGCTGAATTCGGTCTGGTCGAAGGTCTCCATGTCCATGAATACGGCCGAGCCGGAATCCGCATAAAGGAATTGCTGATTTCGCTGCTCAAGCCGAACGCGTTCCACCTTGTCCGCCGACCGGAACCGTTCGTTTAGCTTCGAGCCGTTCCTAAGATTCCTTAGCTCCACTTGCGCGAAGGCGCCGCCCTTGCCGGGTTTGACGTGCTCGACCTTGACGACCGACCACACCGCATCCTGATGATCAAGCACAAACCCCGACCTGATTTCATTTCCATTGATTTTTGGCATGTGCGAGAGTTCTCCGATTTTTCGCGCTGAACTTATAATATCGAACGCCGTCCAGAACAAGGAAGCCGCAACCGCGACAACGCCGAATTTCTATAACTCGCATTTATATCCGATATGCAAATTACGAAATTAAAATTTTCGTTCCAGCGATATATAAGCATTGCATTCGAATGCATGAAGAAACGAAAAGGGGTCAGTTTATGGCGGACTATGACGAAACGGCTTCCAACCAGGAACAGGGATCAAGGGCAAGAAAATTATTTGCGGCTGTGGTTCTTGCTGCGTTGGACGATGCCATAGCAGACGATAAAAAATACGGCAACGGCACCGAAGTCATAGCCCGCTGGGCACAATCACGAGATGGCAAGGAGGTTTTGACCTGCGCCGGAATCGATCCCAATGAGAGAGTCGTCGCGGGCCTCGAAGAATTCGTCCGGCGAGGCGTCCGTACCTCTGTTGCGCTTTCCCGCGAAGAGAGCGAACGTCGAAGCCAGCAGGCAAGAGCGGCCGCCTAAAAACGGAAGATTCGATCAGATTCCGCAGCGGAATCCTCCGATCATTTCGGCGCGACCAAAAGCCGATGTCGAGATGGAATCCGCGAGAGGCGCGTTCTTCGGCAGGCGGGGGCGCAAGCAACTCGCAGCCGCATTTCGCCGTGCGCCGGCAACCGGGCCTTCGTCGCGGATCACGTTTTCTCGCCGCTGCGCGTCAATCGCGAAGTTCTATTTTCTAGAATTCGGCTTTCATTCAAGTCGAAGACAGCGCCATTGCGCGGCAAACAAAATATAACGCTATTCGGAATCGAAGGACGCCGCGGAAAGGACTCGAGTTCGAGTCCGGTCGTTCTGGCTATTGAATGCTGAAGTCCCGATGTCCGAAAAGACCTTTAGCCCGCGAGATGACATTTTTGTTTGGACTTGCCGGGGCTGTCGGGACTCCATCCGCAGGAACCGCTTCATCCCAAAAGGTCGTGGCAGTTCCTTTAATCCGTTATGGCGAGACCGAGGTCGGGCGCTTCATCGATTCGGCGTTTTGCGTCATTCCGCGCGGTCAATTCGGACTGAATTTCCGATAGTTTGCTCTGGAAGGAAACGAACCGAAGGCGTCGCCGCCGGGTCCGCGCCCATTCGATCGCCAAAAACCGCCGAAATTCCGCCATGAATTATAATGTCCGGCAACCACCGAATTTTCGAGTCGAATCCTAGGCATAGGTTCGCTCATAATACTTCGCGATGCGGCTCGTAGAACTTTTCGCGCAGCTGCCGGTTCATTTTTCGAAGCCCGAACTTACGCCGAATTTCGATTTGCGGCGTCTAGGAATGGAGCAACTCGCGCCGCCGCCTGAAAATTCCGTAAAGTCAAGCGTCATTTCGTCTGCGAAACGGATATACTTAAATTTTCCAAATCTCCGATGGAGGCGGACGGCGCCTTTCTGAATTCGCGGAACCGGGAGTTCTAGCGCTTTTCGATTCTGATGCCTCCGAACTTGGAAATGCCTTCCAGCAATGCGAGATGGTAAGTGTCGCTACTCCCGGGTACCAGCTCGAAATTCAATGTGAATGGAAAATCTTTTCTTTCCTTCAATTCGCTTTCGCTATAGCCTGCGATGCGAATATAATGGCATTCGCATTTCGCCATTCCATTTTCCCAAACCGGTTTGCCCATGGATATTTTTGCGCGTCTTTCCCCGTCGTAAAGAAAGAATTCCTTGTCGCACAATTTATCTTTTTTGGAATGCCGGAACATCTGGTACAAGGCGCTGAGAGGATCCAGCGCTCCTGCTTGCTCCTTCGGATCTAGCTGCGGTGCGCTCTCATCTAAAGGCGGCTCCATTTCGATAATTTGCGGAACGCCATCATTATTGTACTTGAGCACGTAATGCTCGACTTTGTCCCCTATTATCGAATTAACGGAGGAATTCTCGGGAACAATATCGTCGCCGAAAACTCTTCCACTCGCATGCGCGTCGATTTCAACTTTTCGGAATACATCAAGCAGGCCGGTGCTTCTAACGCCGAAACTGATTGAATAGCTGACTCCGTCGTTCTTCGCTACATATCCTAAAAATCCGATTTTAATGCCACCCACCTTAACGTCGAATTTTTCGCGCTCGCTAACTTTTTCTGAAAATGCAGGCATTGCTGCGAAAACAGCCAAAAGAAAAATGAATGTTAATTTCTTGATTTTCATTTTTTGTTTGTCATGCGATCAGTCGCAAAATTCCGAATTAACTGCTTAATAGTCCGTTCCAAATCCGAGTTTCGGCATTTGTTCGTCCTTGATCCCTGCCGCCGTAATGCAATCAATCCCGACATCATAGGATTAATTGCAACAAATTGTCAAGAATGCATCGGCAAAGGGCCTCGAAATTAAAGATTCTTCCGTTGACGGCGAGACCGCGAACCGGACATGCCGCATACTCTAAACGAAGCGGTGACGCGATCGCCATTGCAAAATACCGCTTAAGCCTTCATTCAATATCGGGATGCTAGGCAACTTTCCAGACCCGGCGCGAGGTTATTGTTCGGTTCATGCGGCGCTCCATTCCCGGGACTCGAACCGGCGGCCATGGGAATATGAAATTGATATATCCACTGTCGCGACAGCACGATTGAAGGTGCTGCGACCGTTAGGATGCGTCCTTGAAATTACCGAGATAATCGTGTCGAATACATGAATATTCTGGAAATAGTAACTGAATGCATATTCGCCAACTGACCGTTCTTCCCGTCCGTATCCATGAATGCAAATGGCCGATTCTATAGTTGACATCGAAAGAACTTCGCGTCTGCTGCGGAACGGAGATCGAAAATCGCTTGCCAGGGCGATAACGCTCGCGGAAAGCGCCAGAGGCGAAGACCGCGAATCGGCCGCTAGGCTAATGGATGCATTGCATTCAATGGGAAGCCGACAATCGCTGCGTATCGGACTTACCGGCCCGCCCGGAACCGGCAAGTCCACCTTTGTCGATTGCTTTGGCTCATGGCTGACGGAGCGCGGAAAAAAAATCGCCGTACTGGCGATCGATCCGTCCTCGAGCCGAACCGGCGGATCAATTCTCGGCGATAAGACAAGAATGGAGCAACTCGCGCAGAATTCCAACGCATTCGTCAGGCCGTCGCCAACGCGGAACGCTTCCGGAGGCATTTCGCATCGGACCCGCGAATCCGTGTATCTCTGCGAACAAGCGGGATTCGACATCGTGTTCATTGAAACCGCGGGCGTAGGGCAATCGGAAACAAGCGTTTCGGAAATGTCGGATATCTTTGTTCTCCTGCTTCCGCCGGCGGCAGGCGACGAACTCCAGGGCGTAAAGCGCGGTATCATGGAATACGCCGATCTAGTTCTAGTTACCAAGGCGGATGGCGACTTGAAGCGTGCCGCTGGAAGAACTCGCTCGGAATACGCCTCTGCGCTGCACTTCTTTTCGCGCAAGCGGCATGACCCGCCCGGCCGCCCCAAGGTATTTGAGATCTCCTCTCACCAAAAAACGGGCTTGGATATCGTCTGGGAGGAATTGGTCGCGCTGGAGACTTGGCGAAAAGACAATGGCGCCTGGCACATAGTGCGTCGGCGCCAGGCGATCCAGTGGCTGGAAGCCGCGATACATGAGAGTCTCTTGGAGGAAATTCTTGGTCACACCGAAGCTCGACAGCTCTTGATCGAAACCGAACAAAAAATCCAACGCGGAAAGATTATGCCGGCGGGTGCCGCGCTCGAGGCGCTGCGCTCAATACGGAGCCGCTGGAAACCGGTAAATGAATATTGACATCTTCATTAACCAAGATTAAGTAGCCGCGGTCTTACCACTTCTTGGACAACCGATCGTAATCGTTCGCTAAAGGAAAGGTGAATGGAATGGCTCGCGTATGCGAACTCACAGGAAAGCGCGTGCTTGTTGGCAACAACGTCAGTCATGCAAAAAACAGGACAAAAAGGCGTTTCCTGCCAAACTTGAACAAAGTTTCCCTTATATCTGAATCTCTAGGTCGCACCTTTCGCCTAAAAGTCTCGGCTGCGGCGCTGCGAACAGTGGATCACAAGGGCGGGCTGGATGCTTTCCTTGCAAATGCGAAGGATGCAAAACTTTCGCCGAAGGCTAGAAAAATCAAGCAGGATATCCATTCAGCTGCAAGTGTCGAAGCGGAACCGAACTAGACCTGCTGAACACTATCCGTGATTCGGCATCTACAATCGGCGCCGGGCGGCGCCTGCCGGTGGATTGCGGCTGCCTA
Organism: Albidovulum sp. bin36; assembly: GCA_002238565.1. Lineage (GTDB taxonomy): Bacteria > Pseudomonadota > Alphaproteobacteria > Rhodobacterales > Rhodobacteraceae > JAPPFL01. Next base: position 6,960 of record MPMP01000075.1, on the reverse strand, counting down.
GCTGTCAAGGATTCGCGGCGGCGCTTGTCGAAACACTTGAGCTTTCTTGAACTACGAAAACAGCGATTCTGCCCTATAGCGCCATTCGCGGATTTCCCGGCAATGGTTTTGCTGGATTCTTCGGCTTGCCGAGGCCGCACCGGAGGGATTCCGGCTCGGAAAGGTCGAATGCCGCTTCGCGGCGCCCTTCGAGCGACCGCAACGAGCTCAGGCAGCTTGACTTCTCATGGGCGATTAACCAAGGACAATTTATTGGGAATTATCCTAGGCGGCCAATTTCGTCCTAATCGCGGGACTTGTTGAAACCCGGTAAAGCAAAGCAGTCCAAGGCCGATGTTCAATAGGCGCCGGCTTCGAAAACTCCAAGCAAATTAATGGGCATATTTTCCAGAATCATAATGCTGCGTGCGAAATTTATGGCTGCTTTCGTGGTTTCCACGCTTTCATTTACGCAGGCGATTGCTGAAGAAATCGTCATTAGCGACGGTACCGCTCTACTAGCCACGAAATTCGCAAAGTCCGGCGCCGTCTATTTCGAAATGCAAAACTTAGGCGGGGTCGGAGACCGATTAATCGGCGTAGAGTCCGAAATTGCGCAAAAAACCGAATTGCATTCCCATGAAATTGGCGCGGATGGCGTGGCGCGCATGGAGAGACTGGAAGACGGCATCTCGCTGCCGCCGGGCCAGTCGCGAATTCTCGAGCAAGGCGGCGACCATATTATGCTAATGGGCCTGACTCGGGCGTTTTCGCAAGGCGACCACCTCGAGATTTCCTTGATATTCGAAAATGCCGGCGAAATCTCACTTGCGTTGCCGGTCAGAATAGCGCGCCGGACCGCCCGCTCGGAAAGGAGCGAATAGAATTTTCCGGTTGCTGGCGGCCTGAAAGGGAATTTTTGCCCTCGACTTGGATGGTAAAAGGTATGCGACGACTATTCTGCTGAATCGCGTTTTCAAAATATTCGCTTCCAGGTTCGAAGCGCCGCTGAAGACCGCAGGCCACCGAGGGGAAAAACCTGTCTCGGCGCAAAATTTAGTTGCAGGACTTACCCTGATTTTCTCTGAAACTCTTTGCGGGCTTTGGGCACACTTTCCCCTGGTCGCCGGCGCCCGATCCATGGGCCGCAGGGTACTCCGGTCCCGGCAACAGCGCCACCTCACGCCATTGTCCCGGAAACCGTCAGTCACACGCGAGTTTCATGCTCCGGGGTAAGTAAACGCAGAAAATCATGAAGGTTTTGACGTTCCGGTCGCGAATTAAAGCGCAATCCGCAAACTTCGGCGGATTCGCGTATTCGGCAAAATCGTATTCGCGCACTTTCGCCAAGAACCTCGGCGCTCGTCATTGAAAAAGTGGGCTTGCAGTCCGAAAAGGATGAATTCGATAAGCTTCCAGGCAAGCGGCAGGATTGAAATCCAGTAGCGAATTAATGCTCTTTCCGCCCGCGAATGACAAAATTTTAGGCGGGATCATATCAATTCATCGATTTTCGAAGACTATCCCGTACTAATTGCCTAGATGCCGAATTGACGATTTGCCGCAATTGGGTCTAATGCCACGCGTAGATGGCGAATGGCGGTAATCCTTGGATGTCAGAAATAGCAAACGTCCGAAATTTTTCTATCGTCGCGCATATCGATCATGGCAAGAGCACCTTGGCGGACCGCCTCTTGCAGTCGACAGGCACGGTCAGCCAGCGCGATATGAAAGAGCAAATCCTCGATTCAATGGACATTGAACGGGAACGGGGCATTACGATCAAGGCCAATACGGTTCGAATCGACTATAAGGCGGCGGATGGACTCCAATACATTCTAAATCTAATCGATACGCCGGGGCATGTTGATTTCGGCTACGAGGTTTCTCGATCGATGGCGGCGGTCGAGGGATCGCTGCTCGTCGTCGACGCTTCGCAGGGCGTCGAGGCCCAGACTCTCGCAAATGTCTACAAGGCAATAGAAGCCGATCACGAAATTATACCGGTACTGAACAAGATCGATCTTCCGGCCGCGGATTCGGATTCCGCGCGAAAGCAGATCGAAGACGTAATCGGCATTGATGCCAGCGACGCAATTCTGGTTTCGGCGAAAACCGGGCAGGGAATTCCCGAACTTCTGGAATCAATCGTCAACAGGCTTCCGCCGCCCCAGGGCAAGCGCAACGCGCCTTTGAAGGCCCTGCTTGTCGACAGCTGGTACGATTCATTTCTAGGCGTAATCGTCCTAGTTAGAATTGTCGACGGCGAATTGACGAAGGGCTCCAGGATTCGACTCATGTCATCCGGAGCTTCGTACTTGGTGGATCGTGTCGGGATATTCAAACCGGATCAGGTTGAAACGAATCGCCTTGGACCGGGCGAACTCGGATTCCTGACTGCGTCGATCAAGCAAGTGAGGGATACTCGCGTCGGCGACACGATCACTTGGGACAAGGGCGGCTGCGAGGATCCTCTTCCCGGGATGAAGCCGTCGAAACCGGTCGTGTTTTGCGGATTGTTCCCGGCCGACAGCGCCGACTTTGGAGACCTTAGAGAGGCGATCGAACGAGTTTCTCTCAACGACGCGTCCTTTACCAGCGAAATGGAATCTAGCGGAGCCTTGGGCTTCGGCTTTCGGTGCGGCTTCCTCGGGCTTCTGCACCTCGAGGTTATTCGGGAACGGCTCGAACGAGAATTCGGCATTGAGCTCGTAACTACCGCGCCTTCGGTCGTCTACAAGGTCCATTTGCGCGACGGCTCAGTCAAGGAAATCTATAATCCCGCGGACATGCCCGATTCCACAAAGGTCGCGCGAATCGACGAACCCAGAATCAATGCCACGATTCTCGTGCCGAACGAGTATCTTGGAGACGTTCTGAAACTTTGCCACAACCGCAGGGGAATCAGCAGGAATCTAAACTACGTGGGCGAACGGGCGATGGTAGAATTCGATCTTCCGCTGAATGAAGTTGTATTCGACTTCTACGACAGGCTTAAATCTATTTCCAAAGGCTATGCCTCATTCGACTACCAGCTTTCCGAGTACAGGCAGGACGATCTGGTCAAAATGCAAATCCTGGTCAATGATCAACCGGTCGACGCCCTGGCAATAATGGTGCACCGAAACCGCAGCGAGGCTCGCGGGAGGGCGATGTGCGAAAAGCTAAAGGAGCTAATCCCTCGCCATATGTTCAAGATTCCTGTTCAAGCCGCGATTAGCGGACGCGTTATCGCCAGAGAAACGATATCGGCTCTCCGAAAAGACGTTACCGCGAAATGCTATGGCGGCGATGTCACGCGCAAGAGAAAGCTCCTTGAGAAGCAAAAGGCGGGAAAGAAAAAAATGCGCAAATTCGGCAAAGTCGAGATTCCGCAGCAGGCGTTCATCAGCGCATTGAAGGTCGACACAAGTTGAACTTTCCGAGAGGCCGGAAAATATATTTGCAAGTTTCAAGAAATCTTCCGGCCTTTTCGGCAGCTAGGCCCGGCTGCCTAAAGCAAATGGAAGAGCTTGATATGCGCGACGACTAGACGCGTTTCCCGTGTCCGCCGCGCGCGCATCCCGGCGCCACTCCCGGCGAGCTGAAAACGGGGATCCGTCGCGAAGCTAAACCGCAAATGAGAGGCCGGTTGTCGCAGGTGCAATGCAAGAGAATGGGAGAACGCTACGATATCGCGATTGCAGGAGGAGGAATTGTCGGCTGTTCGATTCTTTGCGCTCTGGCTAAACTTGCTGCAAATCCAGGGGCGCCGATCAAGCGAAATTGCCCGGTTTCGGACTTTCGGGAGACAAGCGGCGGCTGGGAGCTGGGTACGCCCAACGGAGGCATTGAAGCTAGTCAACTCGTGCTCGCGGCTAGTTTCTGGACTAGGGAATTGGCTCTGAAAATCGGGATGGACCTGCCGCTGTTCGCCGTTGAGCATCAGGCGCTTATAACCAATGCTATCCCCGAGCTAATTTCGCGCGAAGGCGATGTGCCGACGATTCGCGAGTCTTCCGCGCCGTGCAATATTCGCCAGGACGGCAAGTCGCCGCTGATCGGCATTTACGAACGCGAACCGAAATTTCGGGGAGCCGACGCTTTACGCCCGATGGCTTGCCCCTAGCGGGACCTGTAGACGGAAGAAAAGGACTGCGGCTTGCGGCCGGATTCCAAGTAGGCGCGGGCATGGGTGGAGGTTCCGGCCAATTTATCGCGAACTGGATACTTTCCGGCAAGCCGCCCTACCCGCTGCTGCCGACTATCCATCCTGCGCGGTGCAAGGAGCCTATGGACAAATCGGAATGCTTGCGCAGAATAAAAACCGTTTACTCCGGCAGCTACGCCGAATCGTCGAATTGAGGTCACCGTGAAGGAGAAACCGGCGGGCGAACGCGAAATCCTGGATCAAGGCAGCGGCAGGGTAATATGCATACTGGAGCCTTCGCCGGCACGCGCCTTTATTGGCGCTTTCTTGCTAACTCTGCTGGCAGCGATACTCTTCTATATCGGGATAATCGATACTTCGAAGGAATTGGCTACGCAGATTGCGCTCCCGGTTCTCGGAGTCGCATCACTGATTTCCGCATACAAGATATATTCGGTTTCGCGGGACAAGCTATTGCTTACGCAGGACGAATTGCGAACGGGCGACGGAACGCTCGTTGCCGACATCGGAAATATCGAACGGGTCGAAACCGGCATGCTCGCGTTTAAGCCGTCGAACGGATTCTTAGTAATTCTAAAGACACCGATGCGGCGCGCTTGGCAGCCAGGACTCTGGTGGCGATTTGGAAAGCGAATCGGAATAGGCGGCATTACATCAAAGCACGGCGGCAAAGCTTTGGCGGGCGCGATTGTAACCTTGATGAATTCGAGCTGATGCTCGTGAAAGAGTGGCCGGCATCGACTGCGCAGGCAAGGAATCGTTTCGAGAATCGTCCCGTATGCGCTATCGGCGACTAATTACCGCTTATGATGAACGAATATTCGAACGCTCGGCTTCCGTCCGGCAAAAGAAAAGGCAGTCCATCGCCCCCTGGCATCACCAAACCTGCCGACCACACTCGCAAATAGGCGGGCGAGCAAGAACCCTAAGCACGCTTATGTGGGGTTAGCCTGCGCTGCGTTCAAGCTCACCACGCTATCCTGATTCGGTTGAGTGGATGCCTCGCCTTCAGGATTCGCCCTCCGGCATCCGGTTTTGAGCTTGTGCCGCCCTTCCCTCTTGTCCGAAGCTTGCAACATTTTTCGGACGATTCTTGCAATGTCCGAAATATGCGTCATATTTCCGGCATGACCACATTGACGCAAGACACCGGCTTGCGCTCCCAACTCCTTGCTCGCGTTGCGACCGAACCGGATGAGGTCTGGGTCCCCGGCGATTTTGCCGACCTGGGCAACCGCCCGGCTATCGACAAGACCTTGCAGCGTCTGGTCGCCGCGGGAGATCTGCGCCGCATCGACAGAGGCCTCTACGACCAGCCGCGGACAAGCAATCTGACCGGCCGCCCGGCCGTTCCCGACTACCGTGCCGTCATCCGCGCTGTCACCCGCCGCGGCCAGGCGCGCGCGCTCATCGACGGCATGACCGCCGCCAACGATCTCGGTTTCACCACCGCAGTGCCGGCGCGCATCGAGGTATTGATCGATGCGAAATTGAAGCCAATCAAACTCGGCAATCAGAAAATCCACTTCAGGCATGCAGCGCCTAGCCGCCTCTATTGGGCCGGCCGGCCGGCCATGCGCGTCGTCCAGGCACTGCACTGGATGAAGGACATGCTCGCCCAGGACAGCGAGCGTCGACGTGTCGAGGCCAATTTACGCGCCCTTTTCACCGATCCCCGCCACGGGCAATCGATCCGGGACGATCTCCACGCAGGTCTTGCGGCCCTACAGATCTGGATGCAGGAGTTTCTGCGCGGACTGCTCATACCTGCTGACGCCAACGAGCGGCGGCGATGACCTCCGCTGCCTAAAGGCAACTCATCGCCGCGATGCCACGCGACCGCCTCGACCTGTTTCTCATGACCGCCAATCGGCTCGGCACCTCGGTCGGCAATGTGTAAAAGGACTTCTGGATCTGCCGGAAGTTACACGCGCTTTTTTGCGAGCGGCCCGCCGGAGGCCCCGTCTACTCTTCAAGGGCGGGACATCCCTGTCGAAAGCCAATGGCCTCATCGAGCGCTTTTCCGAGGCATCGGCATCACGGTGTTCCGGGACGGCAAACGGGGGCGCGGGGCGGAAGGGAAGACGCCGTTCGTGGCGGCGGCGCGGACCCTGCCATGCAGGGAGGAGTGGATCGGGTGGAGCGCGGCGGAGGCATCCGCCCGGACTCGCGTCATCCTCTTCCCGGGGACAAGCCGTGGAAATCCGGGCGACAGCCTCGCCTGGAACGGCGCCGCCGAGTCCATGAAATTTATCTTGCGGTTCGCCTGTTCGCGGCACTCGGCGTTCCGCAATTAGTACGGCGAGGGCGAATCGTCCGGATCTTTCGGATCGGGCGGGCGAGCGCTAAGCGGGTCGAAGCCTAGAGCCTTCTTCCCCTCTTCGATCAGAAAACTGCGAAAGCTCGGAATCGGGCAGTGGACGGAATCGTCCGCTCGTTCCTGCAGCGCTCCCCGGTGCGTCAGATGGTCGTAGAAGCTGTCCACGTTCATACCGGCCGGAAGGCTCGCGTCCGGAGCCTCGGCTGCGAGCTTCGCGAGGAGATGCGTGACTTTGAATAGGGACGGCCGCTCGCCCATCTTCCCGAGCACCATTGCAATTAGCGGCGCGGCAACCTTCATCTCCCGGCTCTGCTGGGCGCGGTAGTAGCGCAGGCGGCTCTCAGCTGCCCGCTTCGCGGCGGCGCTCCACGAGACGCGCCCGAGATCTCCGTCGGCGGCAAGCGCCTCTTCGCCCAAAGCCTGCAGCGCGAAGTGCAGGTGCCGGGGCCAGCCCTCGGCGCCGGCGGCGAGTTCCGCAAGAAAGGGCTCGCTCCCGTCGGCCCGGAGGCCG
>MPMP01000074.1 GCA_002238565.1 Albidovulum sp. bin36 | reverse complement strand
CCGAAACCCGCGCGGGCCGGCAGCTGCCGCTCGAGCGGGCGGCGCGGCAGGGACTACTTGAAATGGCCGATGGCGACGGCCGCGCGCTGCTGAATTCCATTGAGCTCCTTTTCGAGCATGCCGGCGAAGCGAGCCTCGATACGCGAGCCATGGCCGATCTTCTGGCGAAGCGGGCGCCGGTCTACGACAAGGCCGGCGATTCGCACTACAATTTGATTTCCGCGCTCCACAAGTCGGTTCGAGGATCGGATCCCGACGCCGCTCTCTATTGGCTCGCCAGAATGCTGAACGGAGGCGAAGATCCCAGATTTATCGCGCGGCGAGCAACTCGCATGGCCGTCGAAGACGTGGGCCTCGCGGACCCGTCCGCGCTGGGCCAATGCCTCGAGGCCTGGCAAGCCTTTGAACGTCTCGGCAGCCCCGAAGGGGATCTCGCGCTGGCGCAGGCAATCGTGTATCTTGCGCTCGCCCCGAAATCCAACGCGGTCTACAAGTCGCTTAAGGCGGCCGTTAGGCATGCCGGGGAAACCGGGTCGCTGCCGCCTCCGAAACGAATTCTGAACGCGCCGACCAAATTGATGAAGCAGGAAGACTACGGTGCCGGCTATCGCTACGACCACGACGAGAAGGAAGGCTTTTCGGGCCAGAACTACTTCCCCGACGGCATGGCGCGGCCAAGCTACTATAAGCCGGTCGAAAGGGGCTTCGAGCGCGAAATGGCCAAGCGCATGGCTTATTTCTCGAAGCTCCGCAGGCGCAAGGGCGGGAACTAGGAATTCGCTTGCCGCGCGGGTTAAATCGGAGAGGGCGAAATGGGAGTGACATTGCTGCTAGTCGCGGCGGGAGGCGCGCTCGGCGCTTCGGCGAGATGGCTGACAAGGCTGTGGATAGAAAGATTGGCGGGATCGGAATTCCCCTACGCCACCGCCGCCGCGAATATCGGCGGCTCGTTTGCGATGGGGGTCGCATTCGCGCTGCTTGCCGGCGACGTTTCGGGCAGCTACAAGCTGGCGCCATTTCTTCTTGCGGGATTTCTTGGCGGATACACGACTTTTTCGGCCTATGCGCTCGAAGCCTGGTCGCTGTTCGCCGAAGGCCGCGCTTTGGAAGCTCTATTTTATGCGGCCGGATCTGCGATCCTATCCATCGTCGCGTTGGCGGCTGGCATAGCTCTGGCCAGGGGAGTCTTCGCGTGACCGGCGTTCAGCTGCTGACGCTTGGCGAGGATGCCGAAGGAAAGCGCCTTGACCGATGGATGCGCGCCAGGTTCCCCCATCTCGGTCAGGCAAAAATCGAAAAGTATTGCCGAAAGGGAGAGATCAGGCTGGACGGACGACGCGCGAAAGCGTCGGACCGCCTAGTCGTCGGGAAATCGATTCGCCTTCCGCCGCTGCCGGATTCAAAAACCGCGCCTTCCGGTTCCTTGCGGCCGGCCGTCTCCGATGCCGATGCGGAAAGCATTCGCGCGGCCGTAATTTACATGGACGACAGCGTTTTGGCGATCAACAAGCCGCCGGGCACTCCGGTCCAGGGCGGAACCCGCCAGCATAGGCACATCGACGCATTGGCGCCGGCGCTAAGATTCGGCAAAAATGAAAATCCGCGTCTGGTCCACCGGCTCGACAAGGACACTTCGGGCGTACTGCTGATGGCGCGCTCGGAAAAATCGGCCCGCGAAATTACGAAAATCTTCAGGCGAAGGCAGGTTCGGAAGCTATATCTGGCGGTTGTCGCCGGCGTGCCGAAGTCCCTCGAAGGCACAATTCGGCTTGCTCTGGAGCCGTCCCGGGACAGAGACCGCGAAACAATGCAAGTCGTCGACTCCGATCGCGGCGTCCTGGGCCAGCAGGCAAAGTCGGCGATCACGGGCTACAAGGTTGTCGAGCATATCGGGCGGTTCGCGTCGCTTGTTGCGCTTTCGCCGGAAACCGGTCGCAAGCATCAGCTCAGAGCTCATATGGCTGCGATCGGGCATCCTATAATCGGAGACGGCAAATACGGCTCGGAGCGTCGCGACGCGCCCGGGCTCGGGAGAACGCCCGTGCTAGGCGGGGAATTCTCGGCGAAGTTGCACCTTCACGCGCGAAGCATCGCTTTCAAGGATCCTTTCTCCAGCCGCGAAATCCGTATTACCGCGCAGCTGCCTTCGCATTTCGCCAGGACCGTCAAGAGTCTCGGCTGGAGTTGCGACGAAGAAAATATTTGAAACGTGGCGAGACTGGAAAAAACGCCGCGCATCCGCGCGTCCGGGCGGCGCCCGGGAAGAATCGTTCGGCATTAATGGCCGAGTGGAGCAAAAGGAGATTTTGGAGCCATGCCGGGATTTCGCGGCGCAACGGGCGGTACATTATCTCTTTAGATGCCGAAAATTTGAAAACTCCGGCGCAAAGCGTCGTCGCATTGCCTACCCGGGCCTCCGCGGCGCTGGTGGCCAGGGAATGGGACGAGCTGGATGGCGTGATTCGTCTTGAGGAAATGCCGAATACAAGGCTGGCCTTCACGGCGATCGACAAGGTCGCGCCGTCGCGCAAGCATGTAGCGGCGGAAGTCGCAGAATATGGCGAAACGGATTTGATTTGCTACAGATCGGAATCGCCGCCCGAACTTGCGGAAAGGCAGGAGGCCGCGTGGAATCCGCTACTGGCATGGTGCGACAATGAATTCGGCGCGAAACTGCGCAAGACACGCGGCGTCTATTTTCTGGAGCAGCCCGCATCCGGCCTGGCTAGGCTAAGGCGGGCCGTTGCCGAATTTGGTGAATTCGAACTTGCGGCCTTTTCCGAGCTAGTAACGCTGACCGGTTCTTTGGTTTTGGGATTGGCGGCGGAACGCGGCTTTATCTCGCCGGACGAGGCGTGGCGGGCTTCGCGCATAGACGAGGACTGGCAGTTCGAAAGGTGGGGCGATGACGCCGAAGCCCTCGAAGTCGCTGAATCGAGGAGGCGAAGCCTAGTGGCCGCGCACGAGTTCCTCGAAGCGATTAGGAGCGGCGACTAGCGCCGCGGCTTCTTTCGCGGGGGATAGCTCAAAGCCGACCGCTCTCGATAGCGAATGATCGTCCCGCGTTCGAACTCGCCGCCGTTCATGCGCAGGAGAAAAACATTCAGGTCCGCAGAGTGCGATTCTCTTACGGTAAAACCTGCGGATGGCGAGAAGGCGTGAATTTTCAGGCAGCGATCGCGAGGTTTTCGACCGCGAAGTTGTTATTGGCGTCGTCGCCTCTTGTCTCCATCATTAACGCCCAGGCGGAAGCTAGGAAGCCTGACGTCTGCAAGGCCCGGAAGCTCAGGGATGGTCGTGTTCGGCATCGGGGCCGCTCGATACCAGGTTCGCCCGCCCTGCTTGATGCGCTTCGGATAATGTCGGTTCCGGGCTTCCGGATACCTTTTATGATATGCCGCGACAGCGCCGTGCCAACGTCCCGGGAATATATTTTAACGCCCTCGAATTCCTCCGGGCCGGCCGGTCCCGGCGGGTGTTGCCTTAGCGCGAAATCAACCAGGACCTGCACCGCTTCCAGTATTTCCTACGGCAGATCGCACGAATCGGTTGCTTTGCCGTCCAGCAATTGAAAAATGGACAAGACACGCTCCTTATCTGGTGTCTAACTAAATTTACTACACCGCATATTGTGGGAGGGAGCGCGTCTAATTTTGCCGGGCGGCGGCGTAGCCTTGCCGGAAGTCGACAAAGTCTCGGAAGTTTGTCACCTCGCCCCCATTTCCGCCCAATCCAGAATATTGGAAACGAATAAATTGGCGTGCAATATCAATAGGTTAACACTTTACCATATGAGACCTGCACCCGGTCTCCAACGCTCGAATCGCGTACAAGGTCCAGATTGAGACAAGGGCAATGCAATCGGGAGCGGGGGCATCAAAAATTCTACCGGCAGAATTGGTTCGAGCTTTGGTGAACAGCCCTATCGCCGAATAGAAAAATTGACAAACTCGAAAATTGAGCTAAGCTATACGCATCCGGCGAATTTGCAGCTAACGCAATTGCTTGAAATTCGCTTTAACACAGGCATCAGGAAAATAAAAAGGAAGGAAGCTAATGAAACGCTTATACTTGCTGGCAGCGGCAGCGGCTCTAGGACTTTCGACGGGAGGAGCTGGCGCAGCCACCCTCGATGATGTCATGGCGAAAGGCCATCTTCAGTGCGGTGTGAATACTGGCCTGGTCGGCTTTGCGGCACCGGACGAAAACGGCGTATGGGAAGGCTTCGACGTGGCGTACTGCCGAGCCCTCGCCGCGGCGATTTTCGGCGATCCTATGGCGGTAAAATTTACGCCAGTAACCGGGAAGACGCGCTTTACGGCGCTGGCATCCGGCGAAATCGATGTTTTGTCAAGAAATACCACGTGGACGTTTTCCCGGGATGTCGATTTGAAGCAGACTTTTGTCGGCATCAACTACTACGACGGCCAGGGATTCATGGCAAAAAAATCTTTGGGCGTCGGATCCGCAACCGAATTGAATGGAGCGTCGGTCTGCATCCAGACCGGAACGACGACGGAACTCAACCTTGCCGATTACTTTAGGTCAAACGGCATGGAATACGATCCGATCCCGATCGAAACGAATGCAGAGGCGAAGGAGCTGTTCTTCGCGGATGCCTGCGATGTCTACACGACCGACCGCAGCGGCCTCGCCGCAACGCGCGCGTCGCATGAAGATCCGGACTCGCTTGTGGTTCTGCCCGAAATTATTTCAAAGGAACCGCTTGGTCCGCTCGTTAGCCACGGCGACGATCAATGGGCCGACATAGCGCGCTGGGTGCTCAATGCGCTTATAAGCGCCGAAGAGCTCGGAGTTACAGCTGACAACGCCATGGAAATGGCGGCGGGAACCAATAATCCCGAAATCAATCGCATGCTCGGCTCGGAAGGCAATTTCGGCGAAATGATCGGGCTTTCGGCGGATTGGGCCGTCCATGCAATCATGGCGCGCGGCAACTATGCCGAGATATTTGAGAGAAATATCGGCGTGAACACCCCGATCGGGCTGGAGCGCGGAGCCAATGCGATTTGGAGCGACGGAGGCCTGGTATATTCGCCCCCGTTCCGTTGATTCGAGTTTAGGTGCCAATTTGCTTTTCGGCAACTGAGCACGGAACACGATGATTTGAAGCAATTCATACTGCCGCCGTTTCTCGGAACGGCGGCATAATTTTTTTGTAAAGATTGCGATAGGACCAAGGGCATGGCGTACGTAACGGAGCAATCGAGCAGGCCGTTCCGGCTTAGAATGCTGATATACGATACCCGCTATCGCTCGCTGACAATTCAGATTTGCGCGCTGGCCGGCTTGATGCTTGTGATTGCCTGGCTGATTTCCAATACTGCGCAGAACTTGGCGCTCCTGGGCAAGCCGGTGAATTTCGGGTTTTTGAGCCAGCCGGCCAGCTACGACATAAACCAGTCGTTTATCGAATATTCATCTCGTTCATCCCATCTCAGAGCATCGGTGATCGGTCTGATGAATACGCTGCTGGTCGCATTTCTCGGATGCTTGCTGGCCACGGCTATCGGGTTGGTCATCGGCGTATTGCGACTTTCCAGAAACTGGATCGTCGCGCGCCTGATGACGATCTACATCGAAGGCTTTCGCAACGTGCCGGTGCTCCTATGGATCGTCTTCTACATGGCAATAATAATCGAAGTGCTTCCGTCTCCGCGAGAGTTTCGAGGCGACAGCCCCGAGGCTTCGATGCTGCTATGGGACTCGGTCGCGATTACGAACCGAGGAGTCTACGTTCCCGAACCGCTATTTAGCAACGGTCTGGGGGATGTCTCGGTATTCGGGATTTTCGCAATCAGCCTAGATCTAATTGCGTTCTTGGTCGTTCTCGGGGCCGGCATCTACGCTTCGCAGCGAGTCGCCCGCTGGGCCGGAAAAGTTCAGGAATCGACAGGAGTGCGGCCTGCGACGTGGCATTATAGTACGGCCTTGATTGTCGTGCCTCCGGTAGCGCTCCTACTGGCTCTCGGGTTCCATCCGGGCTTTCCCGAATTGAAGGGATTCAATTTTCAAGGCGGCATCAACATGCGCAATTCGCTCATCGCGCTGTGGCTTGCGCTTGCTTGCTATACCGGGGCCTTTATCGCCGAAATAGTACGGGCCGGCATTCAGTCGGTGTCCAAGGGCCAGAGCGAAGCCGCGTCTTCGCTAGGGCTTCGGCCGACGCTTTCCATGCGCCTGGTCATTTTGCCGCAGGCTTTGAGAGTAATTATCCCGCCGCTGATTTCCCAATATCTAAATCTGACAAAGAATTCTTCGCTAGCGATCGCCATCGGCTACATGGATGTCACCGGCACGCTCGGCGGCATAACGCTTAATCAGACTGGACGCGAACTAGAATGCATCCTTTTGCTGATCGTTTGCTTCCTTTGCATTTCGTTGACGGTTTCCGCCGTGTTGAATTGGTACAACAATCTTGTGAAACTGAAAGAGCGCTGAGATGGACGGAACCACTTTCGTCAGAAAAGAGATTTTGGCCGCCCAGTCTCCGCCAACCAGCGAAATCGGGATAGGTGGCTGGGCCCGGGAGAACTTGTTCGGCTCCGTGTTCAATTCGGTGATGACGGTATTGTCCGCGACGGCGGTCGTATTGTTCCTGGCTGAATCGCTTCCGTGGATACTTCAATCGTCCTGGACCGCGAATTCGCTAAGCGAATGCAGGGAAAGAATTTCCGATCGGTACGGCGAGGGCGTGCACGGAGCTTGCTGGTCCGTTATTCGGGAGCGGTATCTCCAGATGCTGTTCGGATTCTATCCGTCCGAACTCTATTGGCGCCCGATTCTGACCTTTGTTCTATTGCTGGGCGCGCTTTCGCCCGTCCTGTTCCCCTCGATTCCCAGAATTCTCCTAGTGTTTTCGGCTGTTTATCCCTTCGTCGGATACTGGCTGCTTTGGGGAGGCTCGATTTGGGGGCCGTTTTCGATCGTCGCGGGCTTTGCCATCGGTATTTTTGCCGGCCAGCATGTCAAGTACAGAATTGCCATGATCGCGGTCCTGATTTTGTCCGTTTATCTGTGCTTTCGGATTTCGGGGTATCTGCAAACCGCTGCGCCCGTCGGGATAGAGCCCATCGAGAGCGCACAAATGGGCGGGTTTCTTCTTTCCGTTACGATCGGTACGACGGGCATTGTCCTTTCGCTTCCAATAGGCATCCTGCTGGCGCTTGGACGGACCTCCGATCTTTTGATCGTTAAGGCGATCTGCGTCGGCTTTATTGAATTTATTCGCGGCGTCCCGTTGATTACGCTATTGTTCGTGGCATCGACTCTGCTCAATCTATTCATGCCTCCGGGAACGAATTTCGACCTCATTCTGCGAGTCGTCATCATGGTTACGCTGTTCGCGTCGGCCTACATGGCGGAAGTCATTCGAGGCGGGCTGGCGGCGCTGCCGCGCGGCCAGTACGAGGCTGCCGACGCGCTGGGGCTGGATTACTGGAAGTCGATCAGGCTGGTGATATTGCCGCAGGCTTTGAAGATATCGATTCCCGGCATCGTGTCGACATTCATCGGCTTGTTCAAGGATACGACGCTGGTGTCGATCATCGGCTTGCTCGATCCTCTGGGACTGTCGACCTCCATACGCGCGGACTCGGATTGGAATGGAATTGTCTGGGAACTATACGGTTTCGTGGCGCTGATGTTTTTTATCTTCTGTTTCGCGATGTCGCGGTATTCGATGTACTTGGAAAGAAAACTCGAAATCAGCAATCACTAAGGAATGATCAGGATGAATCCGACCGCGGAAGTTGATGCGCTTGGCAATGCCTCAATACCGAAGCCCGGCGAAGTCGCAATTGTGATTAAGGACATGAACAAGTGGTTCGGAGCCTTTCACGCCTTGCGGGATATCAATCTAACGGTTTACTCCGGGGAAAGGATTGTGATTTGCGGCCCTTCGGGATCGGGCAAGTCGACGTTGATCAGGTGCGTCAACAGACTCGAAGTCCATCAAAAAGGAACGATCATTGTCGACGGCACGGAACTAACTTCCGACTTGAAGAACATCGACAAAATACGTTCGGAAGTCGGCATGTGCTTCCAGCATTTCAATCTATTTCCGCATTTGACGACGCTGGAAAATTGCATGCTGGCGCCGATCTGGGTGCGCAAGGTCCCGAGGAAGGAAGCGCGAGAAACGGCGATGCACTTTCTTGAAAAGGTTAAGATCCCGGAACAGGCGTTGAAATACCCCGGTCAGCTGTCGGGCGGCCAGCAGCAGCGCGTCGCGATCGCCAGGTCCCTATGCATGCGGCCCAGAATAATGCTGTTCGACGAGCCAACGTCGGCGCTTGATCCCGAAATGATCAAGGAGGTTCTCGACACCATGATCGAACTTGCCGAGGAGGGGATGACGATGATCTGCGTTACGCACGAGATGGGCTTCGCGCGGAAGGTCGCCAACCGCGTGATATTCATGGACGAAGGGCAGATTGTCGAGCAGAACGAGCCGGAGGAATTCTTCTCCAACCCGAAAAGCGATCGCACTCAGCTATTCCTTAGTCAGATTTTGGGCCACTGAACGGAATTTAACGTCTATTCCGCCCGCTCCGCGGGCAATCCGCCGGCGCCTGCGAATTCAGGACTGGATCAGTTCTCGCGGAACGATGAAGTCGATGAATTCGCCCGTCCGCGTTTCGACATCTCTCCAGCTGTCTATTTGAAATTCCGAAACAAGCGTTGCCGCGGTTGGATATCTCGTGAATTCCGGATGATCCGGAACGCGCCGCAAGGCGGTCGCGGCGAAAACCTGCATCGATGGATTATGGCCGATTATCATGACGCAGCGCGCGCCGCCCGCTCCGCTCAGCGTCCTAAGAATGTCCGACGCGCCTCCATGGTATAGCGAGCGGTCGAATTCCTCGCTGCAGCCGGTTGTAAAGTGAGAGCTGACCAAGCGCCAGGTTTCCGTTGTGCGAGCCGACGGGGAGCAAATCAGCGCATCCGGCGCATGGCCCCTATGCGAAAGCCATCGGCCGACCGCATCGGCGGATGCCCGTCCCCGCCGGTTAAGCGGCCGGGAGAAATCCGCTAGGCCGTGATTGGCCCAGCTGGATTTCGCGTGGCGCATTAGTATGAGCTTCATTGCCTCCTACCTCGCCAGAAAAGCTAGCTGATGAAAACGCGACTGCTCGGGGCTTCGCGAATAGCCCCTTCCGGCCGGGCAGCTCCGGCGAACTTCGCAGCCGAAGTCGAGGCAAGGCCGTCCCTCGTCGCTGCGAATATAAGCTTTGCACTTGTCTGCGTCGAAATTCTCCGGTCCCATCGCGCCTACCGGGCAAGCCGACAGGCACGGCTTGCCGGCGCAATCCGCGCAAGGGCTTCGCTCGGGCGCCGCCGGAAGTTCGATCCGCCGCGGCAGCGAAATCGCGCCTCGATAGGATACGAAAAGCCCGGATTTGTCGTGTACAAGGAATAGCACCGGCGATTCCCAGCAGCGCCCGGTCTTTAGCGCCCAGGTAAAGAAAGGCCTATAGGGCGGCCCGCCGAAGGGAAATAGCGCAGTTCCGCCAGCCGATACGGCGAGCGGTTCGATAACTCGCTTGGACCATCTATCCAGCGGATGCTCGCAGCCGTCGCCGAATTCGGGCTGTTCCTGGACATGAGGCCAGAATCCGGGCTCTTTCGGCCCGAGCAGAAGCATCGTTCTGGATCCTTCCGGGCAGGAATCGCAGTCGATGCTGTGGAAGGCTCCGAAGATTTCCAAATAACTTTTCGCGGCCAGCCTGTCGATGTCGTCGTAGTCCACGGCGAAATCTTTGCCTACGCGACGGGACGGGCGGGCTGCGAGCGAATCAGGCTTCCCGCGCCCTGCTGCGTGAACAGCTCGAGAAGAACGGCGTTCTCCACTCGCCCGTCGAGAACGACCGCTGCGCGCACGCCGTTTTCAACGGCGCGCATGGCCGTTTCGGCCTTGGGTATCATGCCGCCCGCAACGACTCCGGATTCGATCAGCCGTCTCAAGTCGTCGGGCGAAATCTGCGTTAGAAGTTCGCCGGCCGCATCCTTGACCCCTTCGACGTCCGTCAAGAGAAGAAGCCGGTCGGCCCGTAGCTCCACTGCGATCGCGCCGGCGGCGGTATCGCCGTTGACGTTCAGGGTCTCGCCGCTTTCCCCTGCGCCCAGCGGCGCGACGACGGGGATGAATCCTCGATCGAACAGGGCTTCCAGTATTCCCGCGTCGACGTTTTCGGGCTCTCCCACGAATCCCAAATTCGGCTCCGCTCGCCTGCAAGTCATGAGCCGGCCGTCCTTGCCCGATATGCCGACGGCCTTGCCGCCCTGCCTGTTGATGGCCTGCACGATCTTCTTGTTGATAGAACCGGACAGAACCATCTCGACGACCTCGACGGTCTTCTCGTCCGTAACCCTTTTACCGGCCACGAATTCCGAAACGATGCCCAATTCGGCGAGCATGGCGTTGATCGAGGGGCCGCCGCCGTGGACGATGACGGGGTTTACCCCTACCTGCTTCACGAGAACGATATCCCGGGCGAAGCTGTCGAGCACGTCGTCGGTCTCCATTGCGTTTCCGCCGAATTTAACGACGACGACAGCCCCGTCGTAGCGCTGCAGATACGGAAGCGCTTCGGAAAGAGTGCGAGCGGAGGCGATCCAATCGCGGCTGCTGGAAGATCGGTTTTTCATGCTGCGCCAATTAAACTTCGAATTTCGCGGCGGCTTCGCGAACCGCGAAACGCCAGATCCGGTATCCGGTGCATACAGAATACCGGCAAGGCGGTCAATTTGAGAAGAGCGCTTTTCCGCGACCGTAGTCGCGCGCCGACCGAGCTCGCGGACGCGGCTTTCGCTGATTCGGCGGCATGCCGCCAGGGTTCCCGCCGGGCGGGGCGAATTCGCGGGGAGCGCATTCAGCCTATCGCGGCGACATTCGCGCGCAGCGAGTCGATGCCGAGGCGGGATACGGACGAGGTCGCGATGAATTCGGGAAATGCCGCCGGATGCCTTTGTATCGCGTCGGCCGCCAATTCGGGCAAGGCGTCCAATTGGCGAGAGCCGATCTTGTCGGATTTCGTGAAAACGATTTGAAAGGGCACGGCGGCGGCATCGAGGAGGGACATTATTCCATCGTCCACCTGCTTGGGACCGTGCCGGGCGTCGACCAGTATGAACGCCCGTCGCAGCGGCGCGCGCCCCTGCAGAAAGTTTCGAAGCAGCGATTGCCACCTATCCACCTTGGCTTTCGGAGCCTTCGCGTATCCATAGCCCGGCAAGTCAACCAGATAGTGGGTTGATCCAAGGGCGAAGTAGTTGATCTCCTGAGTTCTGCCCGGCGTGCCCGACGTTCGCGCCAAGCTTTTCCTTCCGGTCAGCGCGTTGATTAGCGACGACTTTCCGGAATTCGATCTTCCGGCGAAGCAGACCTCGACTCGGTCCGGCAGGGGAAGGCCGTCTATGTCAACGACTCCCTTGACGAATTCGCAGCCGCTCGCGAACAGCTTTCGCGCATTTTCGGCTTCCCCCTCGCTTGGTTCGCTGGCCGGTCGAATATCGAGTTTCATGTTTCTATAGCGATTTCGCAGATTTCCGGCGCGAGACGGGCCGGCCGTAGAATTCGGCGGATGTACTCGCGCTCAAGTGCTATCGTTCAACAAAAAGGGAATTGCAATGCCGACCCGGCAAGGCAATTCGGCGGCATCCATTTCCTATATCGTATCCGGCGCATAATCCGCCAATGACTCTTCGCTCCCTTTCGCGAGGACACTGCGGTATCGCCATGTCCCGCGCGGACCGCCGGACGTAAACATCCAGATGGGTGCGATTCTCTTATGGTAAAACCTGCGCGATGGTGAGAAGGCGTGAATTTTCAGGCCGTGATCGCGAGGTTTTCGACCGCGAAGTTGTTACTGGCGGCGACACCTCTTCTCTCCATCATTATCGCCCTGGCGGAAGCTAGGAAACCTGACTTCTGCAAGGCCCGGAAGCTCAGGATCGCCTGCCCGGACTTGATGTGCCCGCGCATGCCGCTGCGCTTCATGTGCGCGGCGGCAAGGGTCTTGTTGGCGGCTTCGACCACGCCCGGAGCCGATCGCGAGCTTCTCGGCCCTGAGCTCGGAGTAGCGCATCCGGTTCCGGTTCTTCACGAAGTAGTTCAGAACCCTCCGGATGGTCTCGCGGGCGCGGGCGTCGGGGTCGATCCCCTCCGGGAATGTCCTCGCCCGAGCGGATCATCCGCTTGTCTTCCGGCGCGGTCGCGTCCCATTCGGCGTGCATCAAGCTTACAACCCTGTGCAGCGTGCTCGCCGAAGGCGCGAGCATCCCCAGTTCGCGGAAGAACTCATGCGCTTCGCGCGGCGGACCGGATGCCCGTCGATCAGCCCCAGGCTCTCGTCAACGGGAAACAGCGACAGACCGGCTTGCCGGTTCGATAGCGGCACCGCTCAAACTCCACTGAGCCGACCGCGGTGATGATCGTGTTCTGCATCGAGGCCGCTCGATACGCAGGTCTGCCCGCCCTGCTTGATGTGCTTCGGATAATGTCGGTTCCGGGCATCCAGATGCGTTTTTATGATACACCGCGACAGCGCCGTGCCAACGTCCCGGGAAATCAATTCAACGCCCGCGAATTCCTCCGGTCCAGTCGGTTCCGGCGGGTGTTGCCTTAGCGCGAAATCAGCCAGTACCTGCACCGCTTCAAGTAATTCGGACAGCAGATCGTACGAATCGGTTGCATTGCCGTCCAGCAATTAAAAAATGGACAATGACGCGCTCCCTATCTGGTGTCTATGTAAATTCACTATACCGCATATTGTGGTGAGGGGTGCGTCTTATTTTGCCGAGCGGCGGCGCAGCCGTGCCGAAAGCCAACAAAGTCTCAGGAGTTTGTCGCCTCGCCCCCTTTTCTGCACAATCCAGAACATTGAAAACGAATAAATTGTCGGGCAATATCATTAGGTTAACACTTTACCATATGAGACCTACACCAGCAATGGCAATCGACTTGCGGCTGAAGTACAGTGACCTTGAGCCAAAGTGAACAGCCGGGTAATTGCGGAGAGAACCGTGCCTAAGAAGATCAAGAAAACTCCAATCGTAGTATCGATAATCAATCTAAAGGGCGGCGTTGGCAAGACGACCATCGCAGCACTGCTGGCGAGATACGCCGCGAAGAAGGGATTGAAAGTTCTGGCGGTCGATATCGATCCTCAGTCCAATTTGAGCCAAGCTCTCATGACTGAACGCGAATACAGCGAGTTCATGGAGAATGGTGAGGCATCCATTGTAGAGCTTCTGAACGATTACAAACCCCCTTCCCAGCAACGGGCATCTCCTACTTCAATTAGAGCAAGTCAAGTGGAAAAACAGGTGGGTTACGACGAAGATTTTCATTTGATCCCTTCCAGATTTGATTTCTCTGACAATCTGATTGAATCAGTAAAGCCCGATGCCCGCGCGTTGGCAAGATTCATTTCTAAGAGGATGAGAAAAAAAGATATTATACTTATCGATTGCGCACCTACAGAATCTATCCTAACGAGAACCGCATATCATGCATCTCGGTATATTCTAGTTCCAGTCCGGACAGAATTCTTCTCTACAATCGGCTTCCCACTTCTGAAAAATTCTCTGGATAAATTTAGGTCTAAAAACCCCGCTCAAGCAATCGATGTATGCGGCGTATTGATTAACAATTGCGAGTCCACGGCGTCGCCACGTGGGCCGCATCATCAGACCGCTTGGGATGATATTCACGAACAGGCCAAGAAGTACGAGTGGCCAATAATGAAAAACGAAATGTTTCTCTCCCGAGGGTATCCGAAACTCATGCAGGAGTCATTCCCCAGCCACACAGGGAATGCTGAACCAGAATTCCGAAGAATATCGGATGAATTCCTAGCAATGTTGGGTCTTGGCTAGCAAGGAGGATAGCTATGCAAAACATCACCTTGCGTAAAATTCTATCCGCTCTCGTTGATGACTTTGGATATCAAGAGGTCCGCAACTTATTGGAAACCTGCTATGCGGAAGCAGGAAAAGGAGGCGCACAAGAAAAGTCAGGCTCTGTTCGCTACAATAAACCGCGAGTGAAGCCATGTGCGAGAACTGTCGTAGAGTCTCTAAAAGTCGACGACGATCAAAAAAAGAAAACACTTATGATTCTTGCGGATGAATATGAGAAAAAAGCATTCATGCCAAACATGAACAATGTTCGAGCCTTTCTAGCTCAACAAGGACAGGATACATCTCGCATCAAATCTAGACAGCAAGCTGTATCTGCCGTATTCAATTGCTTGGCAGAATGGGGCACAGATAGTCTTCGCGAGCTTCACATAAGAGGAACATACGGTCGTCCCAAGTCGCTTTCTGTTATTGCCGAGTCAATAGAAAGTGTTGGACGACAGAATCGTATTTGATGAGTCTGGGGCTCTTGTGAATCGTGGCTTCCATTCTGATTGCGCGTGGCCGTCTCAAGATGTCAGGAGTGCAGACGCCCAAAATACCGTCTCATATCGTCGTTTTGTGTGTTCGATTGCAGTGGTGACGATTGCCCTCACCCTGACTACTCCGGTCTAAGTTGGCGCCCAGAACATAGCCTTAACTCCAAAGGATGGGGACAAGAATGCCGACGTGTACAGGGAGTTCGATATAGCCCAAGCGGTATTTGAGGCTATCTTGGCAACAGAAGGAACGCCAATTGAAGCCACCGTTCGAGCGGGTGTTGCTCGTGTAAAGGCAGCGGCGGCAGTACAGGAGTCAATTGGGCATGAGGATGTAGTTTATGCGATTGATGCTATCGATGCGGCCTATGACGCTCTAGCAAAGGTACATCGTTTGCAAGGCGAAAAAGCGCTGAAAAGATTTGAACAAGAGAGCTTTGTCACTGAGCGTGCATTTTATTCGCCTGCTACACGCGTCGACTTAGCTATTTCGGCAATCGTGGACGCTTGCTACGAAACTCTAAAAGCAGCCCGCCGTCATCGGGAAAATCGCCTGCGGCGGATGCGGCGCTCTCGCTCGACGCGAGGACCGGCGAGGCGATCAGGCAAGCATTGAAGGCCTCCGAACAGGCGTTTTGCGAAGGCAACGGGCGGGAGAAGCCGCGGCGGAAGAGACGCGGCTGAATTCGCTGGCCATGGCAGCGGTCAATTGAAAGGGAACCGCAAATACCGCGCTGCGTTCAGATCGGCCGGCCGGCCCGGCTGCCAAAAACCGGGAATTTCGACATTTGGAACGTAGCGGCGCGGGGAGCGCAAGCCCGCCCGCCGCGATAGTCCTTGAACTTCGATTCTTTCGCAATTATCGACATGGACAGCGCGGTAGGCGGCGAACCGGACCGGGCAGTTGCGTTTCCGGGCGAACCGGCGCACCCAAGCGCCATAACGAAAATTCAGCGGCGGAGGGGGCCGAAATGCGAGCAACCGTAATTCAAATGAATTCCAGGACGGACAAGGCAGCCAACTTGGCTGAAGCGCGAAGGCTTTGTTCCGAAGCCGTGAAAGCTGATAAGCCGGACCTTGTTGTGTTTCCTGAAATGATGGCCTTTCTCGGCGGGTCCGTGAAGGATCGGCAGGCTTCTGCCGAACGGATTCCAGGCGGTGAAACATTCGAGACTTTGCGCGCGCTCGCAGTGGAGCACGGTATCGCGGTACATGGCGGAAGCTTTTATGAATCGACCGAAGACAGCGAGCTGATCTACAATACGACGGTCGCATTCGACCCTTCCGGGAACTTGATCGCCAAGTACCGGAAAATTCACCTATTCGACATTACCGCCCCCGACGGCGTCGAATACAAGGAGTCGGCCGTGGTCGGGCGCGGATCCGAAATCTCGACTTTCGACCTTGGCGGCGTTCGCGTGGGATGCAGCATATGCTACGATATCCGCTTCGGGGAACTGTATAGAATGCTGGCCGAGCGAGGCGCCGACGCTATCGTGGTTCCCGCGGCGTTTACGCTGCAAACCGGGAAGGACCACTGGGAAACGCTATTGCGCGCTCGCGCGATCGAAACTCAAACCTATATCGTCGCCGCCGGCCAGTGGGGCTCGTATCCGACGCCGGACGGCATGAGATCCAATTGGGGCCATTCGATGATCGTCGACCCTTGGGGCCATGTCGTTGCGCAGGTTAGCGACACGACCGGATTCGCGTCTGCGTTCATCGACAGCGAGTATATTTCAAAGGTCCGCAGCAGTGTTCCCGTCCATCGGCACCGCGTTCTGAAGGGGTAGGATCATGAGCTTCATCGTCAACGGCATGCCGAAGCAAATCCATCCGGATCTCGTTGCGAAATGCGAACGGGCGGAAACGGCGACGATCGGGCACAAGCGGATTCTCGGTTTCGCAAGGCCCGAGATTTCCTGGATAGCCGGGTCGCGCCGCATCGCCGGAACCGCGGTTACTCTGGCGATTCCGGCGCAGGACTCGACGATTCTGCATCATGCGGTGCAATTTCTTCGTTCGGACGATGTGCTAGTGATCGACCGGCTCGGCGATTCAATGCATGCATGCCTCGGAGGCGGAGTCGCCTGCGCGATCAAGGAGAGCGGCTGCAGCGGCGTCATTCTCGACGGGCCTTGCACGGACCTGGGCGAAATTCGGGAATTCAACCTGCCGGTGTGGTGCTCCGGGGTTTCGCCGATTACGACGCGTCTCCACGGCACCGCGGGAGCCATGAACGTTCCGGTCTGCTGCGGCGGCGCGGCCGTGCTTCCCGGCTACGGCGTAATCGCCGACGAGTGCGGCGCCCTGTTTATTCCGCCGCAGGACCTGGAAAGCGACGTGGACTGGGCGCTCGGGTACCAGTCCCGGGAGCCCGCGCTTCATGCGAAGCTTCGCTCGGGAGCGAAGCTTGGCGAATTGTCCGGCGCAAGCAAGCTCGTCGAAATCAAATCGTAGCGATCGTCTCGACTCCGCATCCTCCGTCTCCGGCTATAGCGAGCGGTAAAAAAGAACGGTCGGAGGCGGGCGGAATCGCGACTGCCGCACTTGGATGTCGGATG
This sequence comes from Albidovulum sp. bin36, assembly GCA_002238565.1. Classification (GTDB taxonomy): domain Bacteria; phylum Pseudomonadota; class Alphaproteobacteria; order Rhodobacterales; family Rhodobacteraceae; genus JAPPFL01. The sequence goes on along the minus strand of MPMP01000074.1, from coordinate 10,958 downwards.
CTCGGCCATGGCATCGCGACATGTCCCGCTAATTCAAAATGTTTCTGTTCCGAGAACCAGGTTTGGAAGCCAAAGGGTCAGTTCCGGAATGTAGGTTAGCAATATCCAGACGACGACCAGCGGAATCAGGAAGGGCAGGACGGCAACCGTAACCTTCTCGAAGGGAACTTTTCCAACTTCTACCATGATGTAGAGGCCAATTCCCATTGGCGGGGTCGCGATGCCGATCAGAAGCCCGAGCTGCAGAATAATCCCGAAGTGGACTCTGTCGATTCCATAGGCGTCGATCACGGGCAAAAGCATAGGCACGAGAATCAGCTTCGCGGGCACGCCCTCGACGACGCAGCCGATAAGCAGAATAAAGATCATCAGCAGGGCGAGAAACGCGTGGCGGTTTTCCGTAAAGGCGAACAGCCATTCGCCGAGCTTTTGCGGAACCTGCTCGATCGCGAGTAGCCATCCCATCGCTATGGAAAACCCGATGATAATCATAATGACCGTGGTCATCGCCATCGTGTCGGTAACGGCTGAGATGAAGTTCTTCCAATTCAGCGTTCGGTACATGAGGCCGAGAAGAATCGAATAGAGGCAGGCGAGAACGCCGGCTTCGGTAGCGGTAACGAAGCCGAAAAGTATCGATCCAAGAATTATCGCGGGTGCGACGAGCGCCAGGCAGCCGTCGACCGCAGAGGATCTGACTTCGGCGGGCGTGGCTTTCGGCTGAGTCGGGAAATTTTCTCGAACTGCCAGAATGCGATTGAACGCCATCAGCGATATCCCGACCAGAACGCCGGGAACGAAGCCGGCGAGAAACATCCTCTCGACCGATTGCTGAGCGAGAAAAGCGTAGATGACAAGGCCGATCGAGGGCGGGATCAGAGGGCCGACGACCGACGAGCAAACCGTGACCGCCGCGGCGAACTCCGGCCGGTACCCTCGCTCCTTCATCGCCTTGATCTCGATCGTGCCCAGCCCCGCGGCGTCCGCGACGGCTGCTCCCGAAACTCCCGCGTAGATCATGGAGGACAGCACGTTGACCTGAGCGAGGCCGGCCTTGAAATGGCCTACGAGCGCCGAGGCGAAATTGAAGATCCTGTCGGTCATGGTCGCGGCGTTCATAAGGTTGCCCGCCATGATGAAGAATGGAACCGCAGCGAGCGACGGCTTGTTTACGCCCTCGAGTATCTGAAGCGGAATCACATACAGGCTATCCGAAAATTCGCTGACCGCGAACGCCGCCAGGACGGCGGCTCCGATCGCCATGGAAATCGGAACTCTGAGGAGAATCAGAATAATGAAGCCGGCGAATAGAATCAGTGCCAATTCATTGCCCCCCGGTATCCGAGCTGCCGAGCTGCGCCGGCTCAGGGCGGCCTAGCAGAGCAAAAATCGCGTCGGTGAAGGAATTGAGCAGAATCAAGGCGCAGGATACGGCTAGCGGCACCGAAAGCGTGAAGCGCTCCAATTCGCCCCAGGGCGTAATAACGCCGTCAATTGGCCCGACCTGGCTTTCGAAAATCGTCGGCATCTGGAAGAGAATTACCGCCATGAGAAATACGATGAGGCAGCTGACGAAAAGTCGGCTGGCCTGAATCGCGCGGATGCCAAGCTTTCGAACAAGGTAATCTACGGCGATGTCCTTTCTCCTCCGGTAGATTACGAAGAAGCCGATAAACGACATCCATACGAAAAACTGCATCGACCAAGGCCAAATCCAGTAATAGGATACGCCGAAAACGCGGAGCACGATCGTCGCCGCGGTGCCGAACAGCATTAGGAGAAGGCAGGCATTGGCGAGGACGTGAAACGCCGACGCCAATGCCTCAAGCATTGAATCCAGCGCATCGACGAACTTTACGAACATTTCCGATGTCCGATTCGCCGACGGCTAGCAGCTCAGTTCATCGCGGTGCGAGTACGCTCGACCTCGGCGAGGAATCCCTCGGGAAGCTCGCCGGCGGCTTCCTTTTCGGCATAGTATTCCCGCATGACATCGACAAAGGGCGCTCGGTCAATGTCACGAAATTCAACGCCCTTCGAAGCCATTCGCGCAATCGACTCGTCGGAGACTCTTCCCATGATCTCGAAACTGTATTCGCCGGCCTCGGCGTACGCTTTGTCGACAGCTTCCCTTAGTTCAGGGGGGAGCGCGTCGTATGCGTTTTGGTTGATCATGAATCCTATGGATTGGTAGTATTCGTCGTGCCGGATTACGAACGGGGCCACTTCGTAGAATCTCATGGATTCAACCAAGGCGATCGGGCTGTTGACCGCGGCGACGATGCCGGACTTGATCGAGGAATAGACGTCGGTCCAGGGCAATGTCTTGACATCGGCGCCGATGCGCGTCCAAGTCGCGACCGCATCCTTGTTCGGGTGCATTCTGAGCGGCAGCCCGCCTATGTCGTCGAACTCCTTGACATCGCGCTTGGTAACCATAACGCGGTAGGGACCGCGAAGAATCGCCGTCGGGTCGCCCAGAACGCCGACGCCGGCTTCGTTGGCGGCGCGATCATACCATTCTTGCACCATTTCGCTGTTCATGAACCTGACCCAGTGGTCGCGGTCGTCGAACAGAAACGCCGCGCTGGTCCATGAAATTTCCGGGACCCACTTTTGCATATAGGTCGAACCCTCGGCGTATAGATGCACGGTTCCCATTTTGAGCTGCTCGAGAACCGCGTTGGTCTTGCCGAGCTGCTCGTTGGGAAAAACTTTGATGTCCATTTCGCCGTTCGAGTATTCTCCGACAAGGTCGGCAAACCTCTGAAAGACCATGCCTTCCGGACTATCCGGTGGCATCTTGTGGGCCATTCGCCAGGATTCGGCGGCTTGGGCCGAAAGGGCGAAGCCCGCCGCAAAGGCCGAAGCCCAGCCAAGTTTCCTAATTAGATTCCATTTTCCCATTTGTTTCTCCGTTCTTTGGGCCAGAATATCAGCCATTGCGCTTGGTTTGCATGATTCCGGCGGAAATTGAAATGCATTCGAACGAGAATGCGCGCATTTGATCCATTTCTGCCATTTCGCGACCGGCCCGGGCGAACGGATCTGGGTTTTCCGTTCGCTACGGCTGCGATTTCTTGGTGCGGGAGCGCGGCGGCTTCTTTTTTTTCGGCTTCTTCGGGGCCTTCGGCGCCGGCGGCGGCGCGGGTTCCTCGTCTTGCGAAGGGCCCGGCCTGGACAGCGAACCGAATACCTTGGGCGACAGCTTGCGGAAGCTTCCGTAGATATTGCCGAGGACGTTGGGCTTGACGCCTTGAGACCGCATTATGGCGTACTGCTGCATAAAGGTAATCGTGTTGTTGGCGATCCAGTAAATGATCAGGCCGCTGGCGAACTGCCCCAGCATGAACATGAAAATCCAGGGAAGCCACGCAAAAATCATCGCTTGCGTCGGATCGGTGGGAGCAGGATTTAATTTTTGCTGAAGCCACATCGTGACGCCGAGCAGGATCGGCAGAACGCCGAGTGAAACGATTGCAAATATCGTGCCCGGATCCGGCGTCGCCCATGGAAGAAGGCCGAATAGATTTAATATCGAAGTTGGATCGGGGGCGGAAAGGTCTCGAATCCACAGCGCGAAATGCGCGTGCCTTAGCTCGATTGTAACGAAGATGACCTTGTACAAGGAGTAGAAAATCGGAATTTGAGGCAGTATCGGAAGGCAGCCGGAGGCAGGATTGACCTTGTTCGACTTGTAGAGCTGCATCATTTCGGACTGGAGCTTCTTCCGATCGTCTCCCACCCGTTCCTTTATCTTTTCCATTTCCGGCTGAAGTTCCTTCATTCTGGCCATGGATACGTAGGACTTGTATGCCAGAGGGAACAGTATCGCCTTGATGATCAGCGTAAGGCAGATGATGGACCAGCCGAGGTTGCCGATGTAGCCGTTGATCCAGTGGAGCAACCGGAATATCGGCTTGGTCAGGAAGAAGAACCAGCCCCAGTCGATCGAATCTACGAAGCGGTCGATTTTCAGCCGCTGCTCATAATCGTTTATCGTTTCCCACTGCTTCGCTCCGGCGAACAGCATGGTTTCCGCAGTCGATCTGCCGCCCGGTTCCACTTCAATCGTCGGCAGGCGCATTTCCGTTTGGTAGATGTCCGAGTTCTGCGTATATTTCACGACGGAAGCGAAATTCTGCCCGGGATTGGGAATGAGCGTCGTCATCCAGTACTTGTCCGTAAATCCGACCCAGCCGTTGGTACTGACCTGCGTGATTTCGATATTAGCCGCTTCCCGGTCGCTGTACGCCAGATCGGGCATGTCCGAATAATCGATTTCCTGGAGCTCGCCGTCATTCATGCGCACGACGCCTTCGTGCAATATGAAAAAGCCGAGGACGTCCGGCGCTCCGTGACGCGCTACGATGCCGTACGGAGCAAGCCTGACCGTGCTAGATCCGAAATTCGAAACGGACTGGGAAATCGAGAACAGGTAATTCTCGTCGATTGAGATTTCGCGCCGGAACACGAGGCCCTTGCCGTTGTCCCATACGAGAGTAACAGGCTGGCCGGGCGACAGAACTTGCCCCGTTTCAAGTTTCCACGGCGTGCCGGCTCCCGGAACGTCGCCGTATCCGAGCGAGCCCGCCGGGGCCCACCCGTAGAGCGCGTAGTACGGATCTTGGCTGCCGGCCGGCGATAGCAGCCTGACATTTTCCGAATTTTCATCGAGCGTTATCAGATAGTCGTTCAGCAGAAGATCATCGATTCGCCCGCCCGTCAGCGATATGGACCCGCTTACGCTTTCCGAGGATATTTCAATCCGGGGAGTCGGAAGCTCTTCGGCACTCGCTTGCCCCGGCGGCAAAGGCGCGCCCGCGGCATCGTACGCCGCGGCGGGAGACCGGGCAACGGAATCCGCGGAGCCGGCGCCGCTTGTCGGCTGGGAAGCTTCCTGAATCGGCGGCTCTTCCGGCGGGAAAATTATAAACCATGCCAGAATGATAAGAAAACTTAGCGCAGTGGCGAGGATTAGGTTCTTGTTCTGCTCGTCCATGGAGTGTTCACTGATGCTTGATTATCGCGGCCCTTGAATATTGAAGCTTCGCCGAGGTCAAGTGCCTTAAGATCGGCCCGGCGCGCATCGCGAGCTTATTCCCCTAAGTCCGGGACAAGGTCGCTAGTCGGGAACTTCGTCGATGCCTGAGCCGCCCCAGGGATGGCATCGCAGCAGTCTCGCGGCGGCTAGCCAAGTTCCCTTCGCCGCGCCATGCTTTTCGAGGGCTTCGAGAGCGTAGGCCGAGCATGAAGGCTGAAACCTGCAGTTCCAGCCGAAGAACGGGCTTCCGACAATTCTGTAGAGTCGAATCGGAAGCGAAATCACCTGCGCCAAAAAAGTCAATTGGAGTCCAGCGTCCCTTCGATGCGTTCCATTCGGCCGGGCCGAAGTGCCGAGCAGGCAGGAGGCCTGCCCGGGCATGTTCCATTTATCTCCATTCGCCTGGAAATCGAGGGGCGAATCCGCATTCGCCGGACCTCCTATCCGCCGGAATTCGAATGGATTTTTCGCAGCGCCTTTTCCAAGTCCGCAAGCAGAAGCAGATACGGCCGCGCTGCAGTCGAATTGGCCCGCCCCACCAGCACGTAGTCCCATCCCGGCTCGCCGAATTGCGGCACTAGCGCTCTAGAAATTTCTCGAAGGCGCCTTTTCGCGCGATTGCGAACGACCGCCCGTCCAATTTTCTTGGAGCAAGTGAATCCGACCCGCGCGACGCCCGGGTACGGTTCATCGGCGCCTCGCTTTCTGGCCTGCAGTATCAATCCTGGGCATTGAACCCGTCTGCCTCTCCCGGCCCTTAGGAAATCTACGCGGTTTCGCATTCGGGCGATATCGAACCCCGGTCCCTCGCCTCCGCCATCGGAGGAGAGCGGCGCGCCGGAACGGGGCGGCGCGCTTTCGGCTAGAGCATTAGGCACTGACCGTACTGCGACCCTTCGCCCGCCGGCGATTGATTATCTTGCGGCCCGCTTTCGTTGACATGCGAGCGCGAAAGCCGTGTCTTCGTTTCCGCACCCTGTTGCTCGGCTGGAATGTGCGCTTCATCTCTTGCTGGCCCCCTATCAAGATCGAGTTCGTAAAGCCGATAATGGCGATCAGAGATTTAAGAAAAAGCGTCTCTAGCTCAACCGGCTTGCGAAGTCAAATGCAAATTTCGACTCTCAAGTTTTCGCAAATCCGGCCGGGCAATTCAACGAAAACTTCGATTCGCCCTCGGATAGGCCGATTGGCACTTTGCCGCGCTTGGTGCTGAACGTTCGCATTCGTTTCGGCCTTCGGGCCGAGCAGGCCGCGGCTGCTTGCGCCGGTCCGGCAGAAGCATCTCCGAATTCTCGGCCTGCCGCGACGATGCTGCGTCGCGAACCCTAGAAATTCGGGCGCAGGATGCAGATCCTACACGCCAATCGGGCTTTCGGGTTCTTGCGAGAAATGCGTCGGGCGGCCACTTTTCGGCAGCTGCAATCGGAATTCCGCCAGGCAGGCGCCGGCGGCTTGCCGCTCCGTCGAAGCTCGGCTGCCAAGCCGACGGCCGCGGCGGCGCCTGCGAATGATCATTCTGGCGGGATGAAAACCTTGACGAGCGGTTTTATCATTGCGAATGCTGCCTTCGAGTCCGGCATCGCCGCGTGGATTCGCCGAGATTCTATGCTAGTTGCAGCATGGGATTGGCGAATCCGGCGCCGCCGCCGCGGCTTGGCGCTCTAGGGCGGATGTCCGGCTGGCCCGCGATTGCCGAAGAATTCGGGTTGGCTGGCGCGCTTGGGAAGCGCAAACTCGCGATACTGGGAATAAGGGGCGGAAAATTGGACAATAAAAATCCTCGAGGCGGCCTTAGCGCGCGTAGAATGCTTCCCCTGCTTGTTATCGCCGCCGTCGCGATCGCCGGATTCTTCCTTCTGCGCGACTATCTCGATTTCGAGACATTGCGCTCGAACCGGGAAGATTTGATCGAATTCAGGAATTCAAACTTCGCGCTGACGTCGCTCGTCTTTATTCTAGCGTATGTGGTGATTGTCGCTTTTTCGCTGCCCGGCGCCGCGGTGGCCTCATTGACGGGAGGGTTTCTGTTCAACTTATTTCCCGGCGCGCTCTACAATATCGGCGCGGCTACGATCGGCGCATCGGCAATATTTTGGGCGGCCAGGCTCGGCATGGGCGACTTTCTGGCCGCCAAGATGGACTCGAGCACGGGCGCGGTCAAGAAAATCAAGCAGGGGCTGAACGAAAACGAAATTAGTTTTCTGTTCCTGATGCGGCTCGTGCCGGCCGTTCCCTTTTTCGTCGCGAACCTTCTGCCGGCGCTTGTTGGCGTCAAGTTCCGAAATTTCGTATTTACGACGTTTTTCGGAATTATCCCGGGCGGCGTGGTCTATACTTGGGTAGGCGCCGGCCTGGGCGAGGTGTTCGCGAGGGGCGAAGATCCGAATTTTGGAATTATTTTCGAATGGTACATACTTGGTCCCATCCTGGGCCTATGCGCGCTTGCGGTTCTGCCGATCGCCATTCGGTGGGTGCGCGGAAAGAACGGCTGATCTCGAGTTTCTCCGAAATTCCACGGGCTGGCGAAAAACCGAATTATTCCTTTGTTCGCAAGGATGCCGTCGATCAATTTGCCGACCTCCCGAGCAGTGCCCGGGATCAAGGCTGGCGGGGGGCCCCGTTGCGCGGCCGGATTCCTTGCAGGCGGCAAGTTCGGGCTGAAAGAATTCTTCCTCCATGAGAGCTAGGCGGCAGGTGCGCCAGTCTGTAGGAGCATCGGGTTCGCCGCGGAGCTCAATGCTGCGGGAAGGCCCTTTAGCGGAGCCTGCCGCCATGAGGCGGCCATGCAATTTTCTAAATTCGGCGCATATTCCGAAACTGGCTGCGGCTGCTTAAAAAGCGCGGAGTGCGACTATCTCGCAGAGGCGTTTCGAATAGATTTCGCGGTAGAGGAACTTCATTCGCGCTTGCCTGCTGCCCTTTGCCTGTCGGCTGCTTGCGCCCGCGGCCTTCGGCCATTCCCGGAACGGAACCGAATTTATCCGGACTCGCGCGCAAAATCGGTTCGATTGGCCGGCGCTTGAACGCTAATGCGCAACTTCCGCTCGATCGACCTGAATACTCCGCAAATCTAGTGTCGGTTTGTTTTGATTGCTTTATGTCGCAATATCAGATTTTCGACTTGCGATGCCGATAATGACAGGAACGTTCATAGGGCTATACTGAAGCGCGGAATCGTCGGGATGCTTGTCGCTTGAGCTGGCCTGCGGACAATTCAGACGCTCAATTGCGAATCGGTAGATAGCGGTAAACTGGCAATGGGAAATTTTGAGATAGCTAAGCTGTACGGTGAACTTCGCAACTCATTGCGGAGCCGATTTCTCTTTTTAACCGGACTTGTCGCCGCGGCGAGCGTAATTTTAGTTAGCGTGATTTCCTTGGCCCAGATACAGCAAGCATACGTTCAGCAGCAGCTTGGTCACGCCTACGATTCTATAAAAAGCATCGAGTTTGCAAGAAATGCGGAAATTTCAGTTAATGACCCTGATGGCGGTTCCGTGTCCGAGAATTATTCAAAAAGAAAGATGGAATTGTACGGTATCCGTTTCGCGCGGCTAAATAGCGGCGGGAAGAGCTCCACTTTCCTGGATTGGATGCCTTCGCATTCGGAAAACGTAAGGGATTGCATCGTAAATGACCAGCTCGGCATGCTCGAACTCGTCGACCACGCCCTTCTAGCTTTATTCTCCGCGTCCGAAAAAGAGTCCGAGGTTGTCCAGGTTGTTAGCGAATGGTCTCAGGAACTGCTCGGTCCGCCGCCGAGAAATTCCGACGATTTACTGAATCAAGAGAACGCCTGCGCGCCATTTCAACGCGTTTCCGGCACCTTTTCGAATTTTGCCGAATCAATTGCTCGCGTTGAAAATAGATTCGATTCGGGCGGCTCGACAGGCGCGCGGGTGAACCAGGGCGATTCTTCGGATGCCGCCTCGGTGGAACAGGCTGAAAGTTCCGGCCACGACGCGATCACCATTCAATATTTGCTGGCGAACAACAGAGAATATTTGCTCGGCGTGGCTGTATCGAAGCTGCAATTGACCGTTCCCTTCCTATTATTGATGGCTGCAATCGTCTTCATTGTCGCCCAGAAATGGATCGTATCGCCAGTAATGGAATTCGCGAGCAATATTGAAGGAATGCTGGGGCGAAAATCAAATCGCAGTCGGGCCAAATCGACCGTTGGCGACGACCCGTTCGAGCTAGTAACCCGGACGGAGATTCACGAATTCCGCACTCTTGCGGATGCGCTGGAAAATGCGTTCCGAGCCAACTGGATAATAAAAACAAAGAGAAAGATAATTATCCATGACGAATTCATAGGGCTGTGCCAGAAAATAAAGTTAAATGCCAACGATCTAACGTGGCTAATAAAGGATTCCGCGAGGCATCGCGGCGGTTCAACCGGCGATTCGATAGAGAATAATTTGAAGAAGACTATCGAAATTGCCGAAGGAACAAGGGCGAGTATCGATCAATGCGTAGATCTGATCTTGACCCAGCTAACCAATGTATTGGATTTCGTTAATCTACAGTCCGAAGAGTTGGAATTGACGACATTCAGTCTTCACGGGGCATTGAATGAAGAAATCGAAGCATGCAAGGACATCGCAAGGGGCTTAAGTCAGGGACAATCGAAGAGCGTCGACATTGAGATTTCCCTTGAGAGCGATTTGAACGGCAAAGATCTAGATAAAGTCTGCGCCGACAGGAATGCGATTAAGAACGCGGTCGGAAATTTGATAAGAAACGCGGTCATGGCCATCTACAAAAGGCGCTTCGGCAGCAAAATCGTCGTAATGGCTTCCATGCCGGCGGACGGCGAATACAACTGCGTCGTAATTGACGACGGACCCGGTATCGCGGGGATGAAGCGCAATTTCGGAAAAAGCGTTATTGATATCGACTTTCCTAGGCATCCAAGCTCGGACCGAACGAAAGAATCGCTTAGCCGGAGCATTGGCGGCATAGGCCTGTATAGCGCAGCGCAATCCGCCCGAAGGCACGGCGGCGACCTCACCCTAATCGAAACCTTCGAAAACGAAGGCACTAAATTTTGCCTTGCTTTCAAATCGCAGGACGAAAAAACGCAGATGGACGCCGATGCGGGCGAATCGAGCTAGGACAAAACTATTCTTCGCGAATTGCTTTCAGGCATCGGTCGTTCCGAAAGGAGCCAAGTCGAAGCAGTACCGTGCAAAAGCCACTTTTTTTTAAATTTATGTTCCGAAACTTAATTTTTCTCGGACACCGCAACATTTGATTTGATACGCGCCTTGGCATGCAAGTTTCCGATTCGAAAAGAGGCGGCATTTTTCCACGCGGCGTGACGGTGCAGCCGGTGCGAGGCTACGCCGAGCAGCGGCGATGGTACGCCCTTGCCGCGCGCCGCCACTATCTTTCCTTCAAGAATGTCTGCGGCCGCGCGCTTCGGCACGTGGCGGCAGGCGGTGAGGCCTAGGTTGCTCTGATCGGCCTGGCAGGCGGGGGCATTCAAGGTCGGCGCGCGCGACGCCTGGATCGGCCTGGACGCGCGATCGGCGGCTCTCGCGGCTTCATCTCATCGCGAACACCACTCGCTTTGTCATTCTCGACGAGGGCCGGGTTCCCAACATGGCTTCGCGGGTGCTTGGGCTGAGCCTGCGGCGCCTGTCCGACGACATGCCGGCGCTGCACGGCTTTCCCGTGCTCGCCGCCGAGAGCTTCGTGGATCCGTCAAGATTTTCAGGCACTTGCTACCGCGCTTCGAACTGGCATGCGCCGGGTCCGACCAATGGCATTTCGGTAATCGGGGCAACTTTCCGGGAATTGGATCTAGCCTGACAGGGTATTCCGGGACGTTTGGTGGTTTTTCCCGATGAGGGGATTCCCTTTGGAATCGACTTGTGTTTCCAAGGGGCATGGATGATTCGCAGAC
>MPMP01000199.1 GCA_002238565.1 Albidovulum sp. bin36 | reverse complement strand
AAATCCGGGAGGCGCAGTCTTTGCCGGATAAGTACGTCGTTACTTTCGGAACGCAGCACTCGATCGGATGGAGATTCTACCCGTCGTGGCTTAAATCCTTTGAAGACGCCTACGGTCCAATCATCTCCCGCCTCCGCGCGGACGACCTGCCGAATTGCATGCTGGACTTGAAGAACGGCGACGTGGATTTCGTTATTGCCTACCATAGCGCTGGTACCGGCATTGGCGCGGGCGATCAGGGAAGCAAGGTCGGCGACATCGCCGAGAATTCAATAGTTATAGGAAAAGATCGGCTAATTCCGGTTTGCAAGCCGCGGTCCGACGGCGAGCCGCTGTTCAGTTTCGACGCTAGCATCCATGAACTGCCCTTTCTGCGATTCGGCGACGAAGCGCCTATTGGCCGGCACATCGAGCCCCTGCTGAAATCGAAAAATCTGAATGCCCGGCTGCGGACGGTTTATGAAAACTCGATGGCGGGCGCGCTTCGAATTCGCGCAAGAGACGGTGCGGGCTTGGCCTGGCTGCCGCGCAGCCTTGTCGAACCAGATCTGGTATACGGCATCCTGGTAAGGACGGGCGATTCAGAATGGGAAGTGGACTTGGAAATCCGGCTGCATAGGAACAAGGAGCATGCAAACCATTTAACGCGCTCGATCTGGTCGTTCCTGGCAGTCCGCGAATCGATCCCGCTGACCGAGGTCGCGCGATAGATTATCCGGTCGCGAGCGCGGTCCGGAATTCGGACGAGGCCGCGGCGGATGCGGGGACTGCAACGGGAACGCGAACGCTGCGCGGTTGTTTCGCTGCGCCGGGGCGTGCCGCCGAGGGAACCGTTGCCGCGATGCTGTTTATTGGCGATTCTATTCGGGCCGGTGCGGACGAATATCTATCGGGAGCGGTCTAGGACAGCGAGGCGATAGCATTCTGCGCAAGTGCTGACGCGAAGCGAGGTTGCTTTGGGTCGATTAGTCGCCAGAAATGCGACGAGGCGCCTGGCATCCGGAATTCGCCGGAAATTTCTCCCGCTAGCGGTTAACCCGGCCCGCTGCAAAGTCAACTGAACCGAGTATTCCGAGTTTTCGCGCCGGTAGCCGGAGTCCTCCGCCTCGTGCGCGAGCGCGCGCTCGGCGACGGCGACCGCAAAGCTCCGGAATAGGGAAAGGCTTGCCGACCGCTCGCTGCCAATTGCCGGTTCCCGACGCGGCGCCCGAATGCTTTCGAAGCGCGTCGCCGAACCGATTTACGGACTTCGCCGGTCTGAGTCGGATGACTTGGTGAGCCCGGCAGGATTCGAACCTGCGGCCAACTGATTAAAAGTCAGTTGCTCTACCAACTGAGCTACGGGCTCCAACGGCGGCTGATTAGCATTACTCAAAAGGCTCGG
>MPMP01000073.1 GCA_002238565.1 Albidovulum sp. bin36 | reverse complement strand
ACTCGACGACGCCCGAGGCGTTCTTCCGCCGCCTAGTCCACCAGGGCGCGCTTCACGAAGGCGCGGATGGCCGCTTCCACTGCCCGATTCCAAGCTTCCGCAGCTTTCTGATCGAGGAAGGGAAGAAAGCTCTCGGCTTCGACCCGCTTAGCATTCGCCCGCCCGAGTCGAAAGATCCGGACGATTCGCCCTCGCCGTTCTAATTGCGGAACGCCGAGTGCCGCGAACAGGCGAACCGCAAGATTAATTTCATGGTCTCGGCGGCGCTTGTTCCAGGCGAGGCTATCGCCCGGATTTCCACGGCTTGTCCCCGGGAAGAGGATGACGCGAGTCCGGGCGGATGTCTCCGCCGCGCTCCACCCGATCCACTCGTCCCTGCATGGCAGCGTCCGTGCCGCCGCCACGAACGGAGCCTTCCCTTCCGCCCCGCGCCCCCGTTTGCCGTTCCGGACCCCGCCGAGATACACGTCGTCCACCTGAACCAGGCCCGCGAGCGGCTTCTTGTCCTCGCGCTCAATCATCGGCCTGCATGATCTTGTGCTTCATGCGCCAGACCGCGTTGCAGGACACGCCAATCTTGCGCATGAGATCCATCGCCGAAATGCCCGTCTTGCCCTGCGTTATCAGGAAAATGGCCTGGAACCAGGTCGCGAGAGGAAGCTTCGTGTGCTCGAACAGCGTTCCGGCGCATTTCTCCTCCGTGCCGAAGTCCTCCAGGAACATTGTGATGCTCATTCCCTTCTGAAACTGGACCAGGTTTCTCTTCGCCATGGATTCTCCCGGAGAGCTTGTTCCGCACTCCTTTTTATACTCTTAATGTTTCCGTATAAAAAGTTGTGTTCGCTAAAAATTCACTTAAGCAGGGTGGTAATCAGGTATCTTTTTTGCAAACATCCGTAAGCCCGCCAACCTTAAAAAGAGAATTGATTTGGCGTGCACGCATATTGTTTTCATTGTGGATCAGATGTTCAAATATATCTTGGTTGATGTCACCTTCGACGAACGAGCAAAGCGCATTAATTTTTAGTCGTGCTTGTCTAGCAGATATAGTCAGTGCTTCTTTCTTGGTTTGCGCGGACGGAATATGTTTTGCAACTTGATCAAAGGTTCGCCGCCACGCAGTTTCTAAAAGAGCATCTGGAAGGTCAGAAACACACCGAGATTCGGATACAACCCGTCTGGCGAACTGTCTTGCCATTTCTCGGACAAATTCTTCAAATTCAGCTGCTAGAAGCAGAGTAGCTGCGTGAATCGAAGCCACCCGTGCTTTTGGCGACGACTGAATCGTCTGCCCCGCTCCGACAATTTCCTCAAGCGGCACAAGCCCGCTCTCAAACTCATCGACGATTACCGAAAAGTCGGTGCTCATGACTCTACTCCGGCAACAATACCTCTTGCAGCAAATCGATCCGTCCTTTGACGGAGTCTGCGGTATTGCGGCGTCCAACTATGAGCTCGTAGCTTGCATCATTTTCTATGGCTTCTTCAAGTCTCGCAAATACGCCAGCTTTGTTGTCTTGGATTCCGGCCCTCCTGTCCCAAACACGGTCAAGAGCAACCATTGAAGCATCATAGAGTGCAGCGGAGACCTTTTCTCGCTCGTCAGTCTTGGAAACGATCTTGAATGGCTGACTGTCGAAAAGATCATATAGGAACTGAAAGCGGTCTCGGTAGTCAGTTGCCAAGCGTTCCGCTTGCTCTTCGGAGAATTTCGTCTCCATTGTACGATCCAGCATGGCCTTCATCGACCCTCGAATATTTCTGGGATCACGAAGAGCGAAAAAGCGAAGAACTAGCTCGCAATCGCGCATCGAAGCGTAAAGGCAGTTCTTCTGCCTCCCTGGGATCTCGTAGTAGTCCTCTTCATCGTCCTCAGTGTATGGTGGAATGCCGAATGTCGAGGTGAAGGGCTCAAACCTACTCAGTTGCAAGATGCATTTGTTGAGGTTGCCTGGATTCAACGCACTGCGAATTTCTTGTGCGTTTAGCTGTCGTCCACCAGTATTGAGACGATTGAAAACCAAGCGACGAATGTCAGTGACGCTCAACTTCTCTCCCGAAGGGCGCGAAGGGAGCTCAGACTCACTCTCCATAAGTAATACAATAGCGGAGAGCGAAGCTCGGTCCAAAGTCCGTTTCACGCGAGGCGGGCATTTATTATATCTCAGGCCATTAAGCGGCTTCAGCACCCGAAGGCCGCTGAGAGCAAAGTCACCGTCGAAGAATTCACGAATTGTATTCAAGCGTTGTTGCCCATCCACGACCTCATATCGGGCAGCATCCGCTTCGTAAAAAAAAACGGGAGGGATTGGGATATTTAGCAAGAATGATTCGACTAATTTAGATTTTTGAAAATTTGTCCACCTTAAACGACGTTGGTACTCGGGACGAAGATTTATCGCTTCCCGCTTCACGATCAAGTCGCGGATTTGATGGAGGAACAAATTGTTTGTTTGATAAACGATCCGAAAGGAATTCCGTGCGAGGAATTCGTCGGGGTCCTGCACGAGTTCGGCAGCCGTCACTACCGGAGTTTCTTCTTCACCAAATTCTATGTCGATATCCATGTCGCTCACCCTAGCTGAACGGAGTTGTTCCTAAGAGTTTAGTGACGGCGTGATCAGGCGGTAGCCCGAATTTGCTTGACGCCGTCCCTGAACTCAACTTCCTTTTATGGCGCGTCGTGCCATCATCCTTGATTAATATGCCTGAGAATCTGCAACTTCTGGCGGTCCTCGAAATTGCCGCCAGGCCAACGCAAGTTGAAGCTCTTGAACCTTTCCCGGAGTTCCATCAAGTCGATGGTGCGTGAACCCCTTGGTTGTAGTCGACACAACCGTTTCCGTTTGGCAGGGGATTAAATCGTGAAGCCAGAACTTCCATCGGATCAGCGTTCGGAACCGAACTGAGCAGGCACTCTTCTATCCTGACGGAGTGTTTGAGGCAGTTACAGAAAATTCGGGCGCTGCTCTGCACCAAATGGCGAAATTCTTGCTTGACGTGGCGGAATTGGACGGACACGCCGCAGATAAAGATAAGCGGCGGCGGCGGCGGCCTGCCAGGGACAGGCGCCGGCCGAGCGGGAGAAAACTTGGAAAGAGCCTGTCCGGGCGAAGGCTAACGCGGACGGCGTGAATCCTGTCGCCGACGCCCAGCCTGGAAGGCGGCGCCGCTTCAAGGCCCCTGCGAGGGCTGCCGGCAATGTACAGCCGGGCATCCGTACGCTCACCGCTAGGCGAGAGGGTTCCATCCCTCTAGGCGCTCGCCGCTTTTTCGCGGGCGACGTAAAGGCGGCGGCGCGAACCGCTGAATTGCAGTCCGCGCCGCCGCGAAACCTCAAGCCGTCCAATCGAACCGGATCAGGAGCGGCCCTTCCAGGGCACTAGGAACCGCTCGGCGCGCCGCATCAGAATGTCGATGCCGTAGCCGATGATGCCGATCAGGATGATGCCCATGATCACAATGTCCGTAAGCTGGAACTTCGAGGCGGCGACGATCATCTGACCCGCGCCCTTCTCGGCGGCGACCAGTTCAGCCGCGACGACCGTTCCCCAGCAGACCCCCATGGCCACCCGCGCGCCCGTGAATATCTCGGGCAGGGAGTTCGGAACGATGACGTGCCGCATAATCTGCCACTTGGAAGCCCCGAGCGAATACGCGGCGTGGATCTTGGTGATGTTGACGCCCGACACCCCTGCCCTCGACGCGATCGTCATGATCCATAGGGCGGCTAGGAATAGGAGTATGATCTTCCCGGTCTCGTCGATCCCAAACCAGATGATGACGAGAGGAATCAATGCTAGCGGTGGAACCGGCCGCATGAACTCGACTATCGGATCGAACCAGCCGCGGAAAAAGTTGGAAAGGCCCATGGCGTAGCCGAGCGGAATGCCGACCAGCGATCCGAGCGCGAAACCCGCGATAACGCGGATCAGCGACCATCCCAGGTGCTCGATCAGCGTGAAGTTCCGGTACCCGTCGGACGCGATTTCGACCAGCCTGCTCCAGACGTCTTCCGGCGCGGGCAGCCAGATCTTCTCCATCTGCCAGCCCTTCTCCGGCTCGAAGCTCAAGGTGCCCTTGGCCGTCATCGAAACCGTTCCGTCGTCCACGGCCACGGACTCGCCGGGGGCTATCGACTGACCGTTGACCTGAACGACCTCGTAGCCGTCCTCCCGGCCGCCTTCGTCGTTTCGGCGGACCCTGACCAGGCCGCTTCGCCAGGCGGCAACCTTGGCGGAATCGTTCTTGGCGAATCCCTCGTCGCCGCCGGCCAATTCCGGCGCCTCGACATCCTCGCCTACGACGTGAACGCGAATGGCGACATCCGCCCGGTCGCGCTGCCCGTCGGGATTGCGGGCCGTATAGGTGAACGAGGTATCGCCGATGAAAGGCCCGGGAACGTGAATCGGCGCGATGGCCGAGCCGGTGAACGCTCCCCAGATCAGAAATATCCCGAGAACCGAAATCACCGTCGCCGCCCGATCCGGCGACACCGCGCTTTCGTCGCCGAAGGTAACTGTTTTCAGGGACGTGAAGTCCTTTCTCGCCGTCATTAACCTCGAGACGAGGCGAACCGCGATAAACGCGATTACGAATATGGATGCGTAGATGAGTGCAATAATCATTGTTCTGTTTCCGCCCGGCCCATGATTTCCTCCTCCATGTCCCAGATCATCGTCAGGATTTCCTCCCGGGTTTCGGAATAGCCGTCCATCTTCTTGACTTCGCGAAGGTCGGCGCCAACGCCCATGTCCGCGAACGGCAGGCGATATTCCTTGTGAATCCTTCCCGGCCTCGGCGCCATGACCAGCAGGCGCTCGCCAAGCAGAAGAGCCTCTTCGACCGAATGGGTGATAAGGATTATCGTCTTGCCCGTCTCCTTCCATAATTTGAGAACGAGTCCCTGCATTTTTTCGCGCGTCAGCGCATCGAGGGCGCCCAGCGGCTCGTCCATGAGTATGACGTCCGGATCGTTGGCGAGGCAGCGGGCGAGCGCAACGCGCTGCTGCATGCCCCCGGACAGCTCGTAGACGGCCTTGTCCTTGAAATCCTGAAGGCCGACCGTTTCAAGCAAGTGGTCGACGATTCCGGCGCTTTCCGATTTCGCCATTTTCTTCATGCTCGGTCCGAACGCGACATTGTCGCGCACGTTCATCCATTCGAACAGCGCGCCCTGCTGAAAGACCATGCCGCGCTCGGAAGCCGGTCCCGAAACGGCGGATCCGTTCAGTTCCACTTTTCCGGCCGTGGGGGCCAGAAACCCGGCGATTATGTTTAAGAAAGTCGTCTTGCCGCATCCCGATGGCCCGAGAACGGACATGAGTTCGCCGCTAGCGATATTGAGAGAGACGTTCTGGAGAGCCTGCACGTGGCTCCCGTTCGGAAGTTCGAATCTCATTGAGACGTCGTCTATTACAAGACCATCCATAGTATTCCATCCTTGGCGAAGGGATAATTTTGCGCGGCGGCGCTTGCAAGCAACAGCCGCCGCGACGTTCGATAATCAGCGCAGGATCTATTGAGCGGCGCTCATGAGCCCCGATGCGTTGACGGCGCCTTCGTAGGTTTCGCGCGAAGACGGAATTTCGTTGTTCGCGACGAAGAAGTCCGCAACTTCCTTCAGGAAATTCTGCGTTCCGCCGCCCAGCCATTTTTCCGACAGCTGCTCTTCGATGGACGGGAATACGAAAGTCGAGATGGTTGCGGATGCCGACTCTTCCGACATGCCCGCGTCCTGCGCGATCACGGGGAGCATTTCCGCGGTGTTCTCGCCGGAATTCCACATGGCGTTGGCTTCGGCGGTAACGGCTAGAAACGCTGCAACCAAATCAGGCTCCGCGGCCACGAATTCTGCAGGCGACGACGTTACGTCGAATACTTGGATGCCGAGTTCTTCCTTGTCGGCTCCGGTCAGAAGGACGTTTCCGTGCTCGACCATGCGGCGAAGAGCTCCGCCCCATCCGCAAGCCATGTCGAGAGAGCCTTGCGCCAGCGCCGCTGCGCTGTCGGCGGGAGCCATGTCGACGACTTCAAGCGAAGCCACGTCGACGCCGAAATGCTCCATCTGCTTGAGGAAGCCGTAATGGGCGGCGGTGCCGATGGGCACGCCTACTTTCATGCCGGCGAGTTCGTCGGCGGATTCCGCATCGATCTCGTGCCGGGTCGCGACGACGCAGTTGTCGTTGTCCGAATACGAAACCGCCACGTCGATGATCTGAAGGTCCTGGCCAGCCGAAGTTGCGACAACGAAAGGCGGAATGCCTTGGCTGACGGCGATATGAACGTCGCCCGACGCCATGGCCGCCGACATCGCGGTTCCGGTGTCGAACGCGCGCCAATTCACGGTAATTCCGAGAGCTTCGTCATACGTTCCGTTGACTTTGGCGTATTCGAAAGGCATCGGCCATTCAAGGAAATACGCTACGGTGATTTCATCCATTGCGTTTGCCGCGGCACCGCCAAGCATTGCCGCGACGCCGCTGGCGGCCGCGGCCAAATTACGAATTAATTTCATTGCTGTCTCCAAGTTGTAGTTCCGCGCACGAACTCGCACTAAGTCCGGCCCGAAATTCGGACCGGCCCCAATACTCATGCGCAAAAGTGCGCATATCACAAAGATATTATTATTAAAACAGAATTCGGCGCACGGCTCTAGCGCCGTTCGGCAAAGGGCGTACGGATCAAAAATCATGCAAATGGCGCGATGGCGATTCGATGCGGCAAGCGGAGCGACCGAATCCTAGACCATTTCCAAGGAGATCGGCGGCTTGATCACGAAATCCGATCCGTATTTTCGGCGGATTTCGATCACCTGCAAACGATGGATGGCAGTCTCTTGATCGCAGCGCTGAAGTTGTCGCTGTCATTTTCGGTCCAAAGCCGCCTATTCCATCTTTTCGGCGCTCCGCCTGATGGCGCGGTTGGACTGCAAATCGATGCTTGGGCGGTACGTCGCTGGCCGGATCGGCGCACTTATCCGGGCACGATTATATATTGGAAGATCCATTTGCGCCTGGCGGCGGTCAAGCCATTGCCATTGGCGATCCGCAGCGCCGGAATGCGATGCAAACTACCGGTTTCCGGCAACAATATGGACTTCGCTTTTCCGATTTCGCCGCTTGATCCCAGCGGTGACCAAGCAACCCCAAAAGGCTTTGGGATGCACTATTTTTTCTCTGAAACTCTTTGCGGGCTTTGGGCACACTCTCCCCTGGTCGCCGGCACCCGATCCATGGGCCGCAGGGTACTCCGGTCCCGGCAACAGCGCCACCTCACGCCATCGTCCCGGAAACCGTCAGTCACGCGCGAGTTTCATGCTCCGGGGTAAGTAAACGCAGAAAATCATGAAGGTTTTGGGCTGCGGAACCGGTTTGAATCACGCTGGCTGAGCACCGATTGGCTTCGATTCTCGCTGCCTCTTCCCGCTGAGCGCGATATGCTTGCCCGAGTCGCCAAAGGATACGGGACCGGCTAGCAAATCGCAAACAACTGCGGGCAATTCATCAATTCGTCGGAATGGAACCAAAGTCTCGGTCGGAAAGAATTCTCCGGCAATGTACCGATCGCGCCGGTCCAATTCGCAAGCGGACGACCTTGATTGACAATGCCCGCAAACGCGATTTATGGCTGTCGCCGATTGTTGGCGCTAAGCCTGCGGCGCTCCGAAGCCGCATGCCTGCGGGAAATGCGAAGCGACCGGATAGCGGCATTCATTCACCGCGAGGAGTCTTAATGCGAATTCCAAATTACGTCCAAGCGAGAATCCGCTCGGACAATTCGGCGGCTGCTCTTCATTCGCAGACGCATCCCGTTTTGAACATTCGCGCCTTCCGGCATCGAGTTCAGGCTTCGCCGACACAAGAGGCGCGTATTCAAGCGAATTCGCTTCCCAGGGCCGATGTTACTGCGACGGCCGCTACGATGTCGGCCGTGGAAGCTCCGCGGGAAAGATCGCAAACAGGCTTGTTAAACCCCTGCAGGAAAGGTCCCACCGCGCGAGCCCCGGCCAGTTCCCGCACGAGCTTGTATCCGATATTTCCGGAATCCAGATCTGGAAAAACCAATACGTTCGGCCGGTCGCCGCCGACCTGCTTTATCTTTGCGATTTCGGGATTTAACGCGGCGTCGGCCTGGATCGGGCCGATCGCGGCCACGCCGCTTTCGACGGCCAATTCGGTTGCTTCCTTGACGCGGTCGACTGATGCGCCGGCTCCTGAAGTCAATGTGGAGAAGGACAGCATGGCGACGACCGCCCTCCCAAGCAGCGATTCCGCCGATCGCGCGGAAGCGACCGCGATTCCGGCGAGCTGCGCGGCTTCCGGAGCCACGTTAAGCGCGCAGTCCGCGAATATGAATTCCGAACCGTCGGGCATCGTCATCAGGAAAAACGAAGACGGCACCTGGATCGACGGCGCCGTTCCTATCGCCAGGGAGGCCGCCTCGACAACTCTTCGGGTCGGGTTTTCGATTCCGGCGACAAGCCCGTCGGCCTCGCCCGCGGAAACCATTGCGGCTGCGCGGATAAGCGGACGCTGCAGCATCCGACGGGCAAGCCCTTCCTTCGCGCCTCGAACCGACATGATGGCCTCGACCTGCGCGGACGTGATTTCGCCCGGCTCCAAAGGCTCGGCGATTCCTTCCTCGCGTATTCGATGCGCGGCCTCGGACATGCGCTTTTCGAAAATTTCGGGAAGCACGATCCGCGATTTGCGCGAACGCGCCGTTTCGAATGCTCTAGCGATGGCTGACATGGGTTACCTCTTTTGACCGAAAGGGCATAATATGAATGAAACCGTCAAGATTGAACGCGGTTTGAACGGAATTTATTTCGAGCGATCAGGCGTGAGCTTGATAGACGGAAGGAAAGGCGAGCTTAGCTACCGCGGCTATTCCATTCACGAACTGGCAGAGCATTCGATGTTCGAGGAGGTCGCATACCTTCTGATATACGGCGAATTGCCGAAAAAGCACGAACTTGAGGAATTCGCCGCCGCGATTTCGGAAGCGAAAGTTCCCGAGCGGGTATTCGACATCGTTCGCACGATAAAGGACGGCCATCCCATGGACGTCCTGCGAACGGCGGTTTCCGCACTCGCCGCCTGCGACCCCAGAAGCCTGGAAGTCGGCGAAAAGGAATTCATCGGCAACGGATTGAGGCTGTGCGGGCAAATCCCGGCGCTGGTGGCCGCGCACGAAGCGATCAGGAATGGTCGGGACCCGGTCGCGCCGGATCCAGAATTGAGCTTCGCCGCCAATTGGCTCTACATGCTGAAGGGCGAGAAGCCCGGCGCCGACGAGACCCGTCTCGCCGATGTCGATTTCATACTTCACGCCGAGCACGGCTCCAACGCGTCCTCGTTCGCGGCCCGAGTCAATATCGGAACGCAGGCGAATCTTCACGCGGCCGTCGTTACCGCGCTGTCGACATTAGCCGGGCCCGCCCACGGCGGCGCCGCCGAGGACGTCATGAAAATGGTGCAGGAAATCGGCAGCGCCGAGAACGCCGCGGCATTTGTCAAAGAGAAGCGGAAGCGTCGCGAACCCGTAACCGGCTTCGGCCATCGCGTCTATCGGGCGGAAGACCCCCGTGCCCGCCATATGCGGGAAGGCGTGGAAAAGCTCGGTCGCGAAAAAGGCGAGCCGCAGTGGTACGAAATCCTGCAGGCCGTGGTCGAGGCCATGAAGCCGTATTCAAGGCACGGCCTCAACGTAAATGTGGACTTCTATTCCGGCGTCATCTACCACCTTCACGAAATCCCGATGGATATGTTCGTGCCGATTTTCGCGATCGGGCGCGTGCCCGGGTGGATCATACAGTGCGTGGAGCAGCTGCGTTCGAACATTTTGATTCGCCCGCTGACTTTCTACAACGGGCCCGAGCCCAGGAGCTATGTTCCGATGGAAGATCGGTAGAATGGACAACGGCTTGCAACTCGAAAATCGGAATTCGCGAACCAATTTCGAAACCCCAACGGCAATCGATAACTGCGCATTGGGTTGCCGCTAGCCCGTGGAATCAGTCCGCGCAACCGAATTTCTTCGTGTTCGCTAGCCGGTCCGCCTAGCTGCTTCCGAAGCCTTGCGACCGGCGATTTTGCGTCGGATAAAGACACCGCCGGTATCATCCTTGCGGATTTCGAACACCCCCGACTTTTCCGCTAGCTTACTCAGATTCGCGCAGCCGTAACTTCTCGAATCGAAATCCGGCTGCGCGCCAAGTATGCGGCTGCCGACACCGGAAAGTTGGGCCCATCCGTCGTCATCCGGCTCCCCGATCGCTCTGGCGATGATCTTGACCGCCTTGCTGGGCGACTGCTTTTCCTGCGTCTCCGTCTTGGAAGACTGCGCGATGTCCTTCTTTTCGTCATTCACGGCTTCCGAGAGGTTTTCGACATAGATAAATCGGTTGCAAGCGTTGCGGAAGGCCTCGGGGGTCTTCGCCTCGCCGAACCCGTAAACCACCAAACCCTCCTCGCGAAGGCGTTGCGCAAGTCGCGTAAAGTCGCTGTCCGACGATATCAGGCAAAACCCGTCCAGCGTTCCCTTGATCATCAGGTCCATTGCATCGATAACCAGGGCAATATCCGAGGCGTTCTTTCCAGTGGTATTGCTGCGCTGCTGCTGCTGAAGGATCGCCAGCGACTGGATTGCTCCGTTCCAGCCCGAGAGCCGAGATCCTGAGAAGTCGCCGTAGATTCGCCGGACATTGGCCTCGCCCAGCGTCACGATTTCATCGAAAATCGCTTGAGCGTAGCGGGGGCTGGTGTTGTCCGCATCAATCAGCGCCGCGAGGCTTTTAGGTTCCCGGTTGGCTGTCATTACCTGTTCCTTTTCAATCGCCTAAAGCGTAACCCCGTATCGGTCCCGCGCAATTCCGCTAGAATTTCGACTGTAGCAGATTCCATTCCGGGAGTCCTTCATTCTAGATCGGCGACGGATTTCAAGTGCAATTGGCGTTCGATTGCAAGCCCATGCCCCTTAACGGAACTGCACCCGCGCACTAGCGCAAAAACAAGGCATCCCGACCTAGCGTTAGCATCTCCGCGCCTTTCGCTGACACTCGGTTAATAGAGACACTCCCCTACTGAGCCGCAAAAAGCATGCCGATGGCGGTTGTTCGCCGAATATGAAATTTGCCGCCACGCCTCTATAGCAATCCGAGCGTAGTCTTTTGGCATGTCAATGAAGCGAAACAAGCGTTCCGGTGCAATTCAATCAACGCCTCCAACAAAGCCGCGGTTCCGAGATTGCGCGCTGATCCGGAATTGGCTTAAGCAGCCCAAGTCGGCCTCTTTCGAGTCGGCCAGTCGCGCGAGCAAACAATTTAATGATTCGGTGCGCATCATGTAGTGTCCCGGACATCTGAATTTTTTGCGCCTTTACTCCGCAAATTTCCGAATGCCAAGACAGGGCCGAACCAGCCAACAAATAATGCTCATGTTTCAGGCGGCTGCGTGAAGCCAATTCTGAAAACTGCCCGCCTAGACGAAAGTCAATTTTCTTTCCGCTTTTCTCGCCATCGACACACAACTCCCCTAAGTCGCCGAATGAATTGAATATGACCTGGAACCGCATAGTCCCCACGCTGCAGCTTGGATTGGAGAACCAAACTCAAAATTACCAGGCTGCCGTCATATCCAGGACAGCTCGGCGCCTAGGATCGCCAACGCCATTGAAAGCTGTCTCAACGAAGGGCTTTATCAATCCGCTCGGTACCTGCGTCGAAGTCTGAGAACCAAGAACGAAGCCGTATGCCGTCTGAACCGATAGCGAAGCCGGTTGCTACTCCGCCGCGCTGCCCGAATCGGCGGATTTCGGCTCGTGCGCCGGGGCCGCGGCTTCAACCGCTTGCGCCTTGGCAATGCCGGCATTCGCGGGTACGATCCTCCCGGCCGCCCAAACTGCGGACGTAATGGCGGGAGACCGCAATGCTGTCGGTCAACAAGGTGATTCTCGTCGGAAACCTGTGCTGGGATCCGGGAATCCGGACTTTTCCGTACGGATGAAAGGTCTGCAATCTGTCGGTCGCGATGTCCTAGCGGTGGAAGGACCGGGAAACGGGCGAAAATCGCGAGCGCAACGAATGGCACTGCGTTTCGATATTCGCCGAGCCGCTGATCCGCGTTGCCGAAAACTGCCTTCGCAAGGGATTCCCGGTCCATCCGGAGGGCCAGCTCGAAACCAGGATATGGACCTATCAATCGGGAAATGAGCGGAATTCCACGGAAGTCGTGCAAAGGCCGCTCCGGTGCGAATTGGAACTGCCGGGAAGCCGCGACGATACGCCCGGTTCGGATCGGTCGCCGAGCGAGCACGTTGATGGATACGGGCCTCCGCAGGATGACGGCATGCGGGACGCGGGCGATCTCGACGACAATATCCCGTTCTAGATTCGTTGGACGGTCGGACGAAGCCGCGCTAGAGTCGCGGCGCAAGACTGAAAGGGAGTGCGACTGTAGCGACGTCATTATTCGACAGCGAGGGACTCCGCGCATTTGTCGCGGCCGGCGAGGGTTTGCCGCCGCCGGTCTTCGTCGGCCGGAAGAAGGCGATCACGGATATCGAGAATGCGGCCCTCCGCGCGTGGAAGCCAGGCGCGTCGGGCCATGGCGAGCCGAAGGCGACCCAAATCCTCCAGGGCGCGCCCGGTGCCGGCAAGAGCTCGATCCTCGCCGCCCTGAACGCTCGCAGCCGCGCCCATCGACGCGCGGGCGCGCCGCGCATCCTGACGCTGAACGCCGCCGACTTTCAGGATATCTCCGGCGTCTACCGGTCGCTGGCGTCTGCCGTCAACCCGCGGGAGGCGGATCGGCTGTTCGAGGATTCCCGTCGAGGGCTGCATGTCGGCGGCGCGGTGAAGCTCATGGGAACCGGATTCGACGGCGCAATGGAGCGCGGCCGCGCGCAGACGGCGCCGGAACCGACAATGAGGGCGTTCGCGGACTGGGTCCTCGCCTGGAGCGGTGCCGACGGCGCGCGGCCGTCGCCGTGGAACTTTCCGCTGATCGTCGCGATCGACGAGGCGCAGCGCCTGCCGCCGGGCGAGCGCACGCCGGTCGCCTATTTCGTTCAGGCGATTCATGACGCGACGACGAAGCTGCCGCTGACTCTGGTGCTGGCAGGGCTCGGCGACACGGCCGACCGCGCAGGGAAGATGGGGCTGACGCGCGGACTGAATCCGCACGAGGTCGGAAGCCTGGCCGCGCCGGAAGTCGATGACCTCGTGCGGGGATTCTGCAAGCGCTTCGGCCTCCGGGCCAACGGGAGCGAGCCCAATCTCGTGGAACTTGCCGCCGGTGCCGAAGGCTGGCCGCGGCACCTGCACTTCGCGCTGCAGGCTCTGGGCGACGAGGCGCTCGCCGCGGACGGCGATCTTGCGCGGATCAGTTGGAGCCGAGCCGCGAAGCGGACTGCGGATAGCCGCCTGCGTTACAACAGGGCCCAGCAGAGCGGGGAGATGAAGGCGGGCGATCGCCTGGTCGCGGCGGTTATGCGGGATCTGCGCGACGGCATGTCCTGGAGCGGCATCGTCGGGCTGATAGAGATGCATGTCGCCGACGAACCGGGCTTCCGGCTTCCGGAATCGACGACATCCGAGAAGTTTCGCCGCCTCCTGGTCCACCAAGGCGCGCTTCACGAAGGCGCGGACGGTCGCTTCCGCTGCCCGATTCCGAGCTTCCGCAGATTTTTGATCGCGGAAGGGGAGCGATGCCTTGCCTCCGATCCGGTTCCCGCGCGTCCGCCCGAGCCCGAGGATCAGGACGATTCGCCCTCGCCCTTCTGACGGCGGTTCGACATTGACCGGAGCGATGCCGGCTTCCGAGAGAGTGATCAGGATTTTTTCCGCGTGCACGGACGAAGAGGGCGACATCGCCGTCTTCGGCGCGTTTCGATCGCGCCGCTCCCGGCGCAGCCGCCGAAATCGTAAGTCCGGCAGAACGGAGAAATCGGAACTTCTGAGAGAACTCCCGCCTGAATTTCGAAGAAGCGGCGGCGGCGGCCGGTTATTCGCGAACGCATGCCTCGGCAGGCGTGGGAACCGGCGGTTTGCTTAAGGGTGGTTTTCGGGAGTTTCAGGACTTCGCAGCAAGTCCTTGAACGCCCGGAAACGGCCCGCCAGCGGGAGAATCTCAGGAGCGCAGCAACTGATCGGAAGGCTCATCCAGATATGCGTTGAGGTCGAAGTTCCTTCGGTCCAGACTTTCCGCGAACGATGACAGCCAAGCGCCGGCACGACGCTGGAGATCGTGGCGTTCGCGGCGAATGAAGCCGTACCGCCCGCCGCCGCTCGGCGGTCGGGTTGCGATGTCAGTCACCACGTTCAGGAGCGCCTCGCCGTTTTCGCCAAACTCCAGCGCGTATTTCTCGATGATGTCGTCGATTTTCTCCTCAAGCCAATCCCAATCGTCCAGTCTGTCCGGGGGCAAATCCTCCGGTTTGCGAATGCCAAGCGCGGACAAGACAATTGGCCGAAAACATTTCATCGGGATGTTCAGCTTGCGAAGGCGGTCGGCCTGGCGCCCGAATCGCTCCGTCACCGCTCTGAATTTCCCTTCGTCGATCTCTCGCTCGATACGACGCTCTATCTCCGGCTCGTCATGAGTGAACGACAGCTTGATCGACTGGTCCCATACGACCATGCCATTCGTGCATTTGAACCGAACGAGGCCGAAGTGAATCGCGAAGCGGCGAGTGCCGTTGTAGCTGTTTGTCACCCGGACGAAGGGGTCGTAGCGATCCTGGCCCGATCGCGTGAAACTCCAGTCGTAAGCCGGGATCGGGCCTGCGTGCGAGAGATCAATGTGGCAGCGGCCGCCGGACTTCGGCGCTTCGACGCTGAATACGCGCCAGTTTGCGGGCGCCGTATTGGGGAACGCTGCAATGCAGCACTTCTCGGCCAAGCGCAGCGCGTCGCGGTTCAGCATTACTTTGTATGTACTGCCAACCACGGAAAGGACGCGGCGCGTGTCCGCGTTGACGAGCGCTTTCTTGCGAGGAATCTTCTCCTTCAACCCCGGTTTGGTTTCCGCGTACACGTCCACTTCGTCCACGGGGAAGAGCACGGCATGGAGACCGCGCTCGCGATTGTCGTAGATCACAGGTCCCCTTTCCTTGCCTGGTCCTTTCTGACCGGGACGGAAAGTAGGAGGGTTTCCAGGCGCTGTCAATCCGGATCGTCTCCAAACCGATTTGGAACCGAAGCTCCGGTCTATAATAGCTATGGCGTATGACCGCACAATTTCACGCATTGGCCTCGCAGAACCGCAACGCCCTTCCACCGATCCCGCGACAAGGTGAAGAGGCGCTTATTCGCGCCGCTTGGATTCTCATTTCATACTTGACGCTTGGACTGGAATGAAATTAATTCAGCGCGCCGACGGCGGCTTGTCTCGGAACGGCGGAACGGCCGTCATGACGCTACGGAGCGCAGTTTCTTTCCGAGATAGGCTATCGGCCGAGTTTCAAGCGTTTTTCCTGGGAAATGATTGACGCGGTTACCGGCGGGTTTCCCTGCCGTGTCGTTGGCCTCTAGCCCGAGGGCCAGCCAGCGATAAGGCATGCCGCGATCCCGACCCGCCGAGCGACAGCGAGCTTCTCGACTGGCTGCTGCTCGCCACCTTCGCCGACGAGGACGGCATCTCGCCCGGCGAGTTCCGGCGGCGGCGTTCCAGAGCCGGGTGCATAGGGATTAAAGCGTGGGTCCATTCAGCCACTTCCACATAGTTTATCCGCAACCGGCATAAACTGCTTCGATCCGGTCCCGGCCGGACCTGTTGCGCTGCACCGCGAGGCGGGCGTCGGCGAGTACGGCATCTCGCCCGGCGAGTTCCGGCGGCGGGTGCATAGGGATTAAAGCGTGGGTCCATTCAGCCACTTCCACATAGTTTATCCGCAACCGGCATAAACTCTCTAGAAGTCAAGACTTCCAGCCTGCCAGCCTGCCAACCGGCATTGCAGGCCAATCGCGCCATCATTCGTCGCCAGGGGAGGGAAGAGTCGAACCGAAAGCGAGGCAGCGCTCCGAGATCCCGTTCCTACGCTCCGTCTATGTCCGGCGTGATCGCTTCGAGATCCCCAACGCCAAGACTGTTAGGCGCCTAGTGCCGCTCGGCTTCGACCCCCGATTTGCCTCGGCTACATGCCCCCTCCAAAAGTGCCGCTGACCACCCGGTGGTCGGCGACATCGAGGCCAGTCCCCTGGGTCATCGGGAACCAGGCGCGCTTCCGCTCGCAACACGAGGTTTGTCGATCCTATGCTGATTCCCACGCACTCGCCATTTCCATCCCTCACCCACGCTATCTCGGGATCCAATGCTTGAAGTCGATCCCGAACCGCCGCTGGCCGAACCGGTAGCCCATGCCCTTCGGGTCGACGAACGCTAACCAGTACTCCGAGGACGGCACCGAATTCACATAGTGCGGCCGACCTTGCCTTCGCAACAGCGACACGCTCGGTCGCCCTCGATAAAAGGAATGATCTAGAAGCAACCTAAAGCGAGGGTTGGCCGATATTAACGTGAATTTCGAACTCGGCTAAGCATTCCGCGCCTTCCTGAAGCTGTTTCGTTTGCGCCATGCAGACAAAACGAAGTCCTCGATAGCCTACTAGCGGCATCGGCGCCGACAAATCAGCCAATTAGCGATTAAGCGCGAATATCGAATTTCGATGGATTCAGTTTGCTCACGGCAGAATCGAGGAGCGACTCTTAACTCCGGACCGGAGGCGCGAGGCTATCGAATCGTCGGCGGGCTATTCATTCCGACGCCACGGAGCGAGCTCTTCGACATCATCGGCAAGCGAAACCCCCTGATCGTTCCGGTCGACAGGGCGGAACCGAAGGAATGGCGCCGTCGCCGTCCAATCCGATCGCCTATGCGCGCGGCTTCCAAAAAATCTACGTCTTTCGCATCGTGAGGCACTCTATCGACGCTCCAATTCACGACGCGGAGGAAGCTTTGATTTCAACGGTTCGGATACCGCCCGAAACAACGCGCGGCCGCGAGGATGTTCTCATCGCCGGATCATTCGCTTTCCAGACCGGCTCTGATCGCAACCTGACACTGCATTATAGCGGAATGGCCGTGCGTAACTGCGATCGCTTGCCACTCGGAACCTGCCGGACAGCGAACCCGAACCGGACAGCTATCGACCAAACGCGACCTCGCGGCGAACGCCATTCGTTCGGACGCGGGCAAGGAACAAGTTAAATCGATTGCAACGCTTGCTTTCGACGGATTAAAAGACGCTAAAGGCAACGCGATCCTGTCATGGGATGGCAATGCCGGCCGAAGGAATTCGGAGCCTCGGCCAAACCCGCCAGAATTGAAGTCAAGCTCGAATTATTGGAATGACCGGCGCACTGAAATTTGATTTCTCCAGCAAACGCGCGCTGATTATTGGCGCCAGCAGGGGCGGAATTGGAACCGCCATAGCTCGGGGATTGGTCGAGGCCGGAGCCGATGTGTCGATCACAGGCGCCGAGGCCGAGCCGATTTCGGAACTGCGGGGCCGTTTCAAGTACAATCAGCTGAACGTAACCGATACGGATGCGATCCGGAGCTTGGCCGAGGCGACCCGGGAATTGGACGTGCTGGTCAACTGCGCCGCCATAACGTCCCGCGGCGATGAAATGGAGCCCGTCTTTTTCTCGCATGTTCTCGATGTCAATCTAGTGGGGACGTTTCGCGCGGCCCTGGCGTTCCGCGGTCATCTGGCTAGAACCCGCGGCTCCGTTATCAATATCGCCTCGATGTATGCCGGCTTCGGAAGCCCGGAGAACCCCGCCTACGGCGCCAGCAAGGCGGGAGTAGCGCAAATGACCAAGTCCCTCGCCATCGCGTGGGCCAGGGACGGAATACGCGTCAACGCGATCGCTCCCGGATTCATAGTAACCGAGCAATCGGAAAAAAGCCGGCGAGACCCGAACCACGTGAACGCGGTAAACTCCCGCACGCCGCTGGGCCGCTGGGGGGTTCCGGACGACATCGTAGGAACATCGCTGTTTCTCGCTTCGTCGGCGGCGGGCTTCATCACGGGAGCCTGCATTCCTGTTGACGGTGGCTATTCAGTGGTTTAATTCCCTCGGATAATTTCACGAGAGTCCAGTTCAGCCGAGCCATTCCAAATGCCAGGATTCCATTCAGTAGGCGCCGCCGTCGTAGGAACAGGATTTATCGGCACCGTGCATGCGGAGGCGCTCCGGCGGCTCGGCGTTCGGGTCCGCGGAGTCCTCGGATCGAGCGCGAAGCGCGGAGCGGAGCGCGCGCCCGCCATGGGCGTCGAGAAGTCGTACGAAACGCTGGACGATCTGCTGGCGGACAATTCGGTCGACGTGGTTCACGTGACATCGCCCAACTGCGCGCACTACGGGCAGGTTCGGGATATTCTTGCCGCGGGACGGCATGTCGTGTGCGAAAAACCGCTTGCGATGGACTCCGCGCAGTCCGCCGAAATGCTGGACTGGGAACGGAAATCCGACCGCATCTGCGCAGTCAACTACAATATTCGCTTTTATCCGCTCAATATGCACGCCCACCAGCTGGCGAAAGACGGCGGACTCGGCGACGTGCGGCTGATTACCGGCCACTATCTTCAGGACTGGCTGGCAAAGGATACCGACTGGAATTGGCGGCTCGACAAGGAGGCCGGCGGCGCCCTGCGCTCCTACGGCGATATCGGCACGCACTGGGTGGATCTGACGAGCTTTATCTCGGGAGCCGAAATTCGCGAAGTCATGGCCGAGCTGACGACTTTCGTGAACCCGCGCTACCAGCCCGTCGGCCCGGTCGAGACATTCGGGCGCGGAGGCGGAGGAGAAGCCGTCGCGCGAGACATCGAGACCGACGACAGCGCGCTCGTGCTGCTTCGCTATTCCAACGGCGCCAAGGGCAGCGTCGCCATCAGCCAGGTCAGCTGCGGCAGGAAAAATTCCCTGCAATGGGAAATCGACGGATCGGCCGGGTCGGCCGCCTGGCATTCCGAATCCCCTGACTACCTCTGGATCGGCAACCGGAACGCGCCGAATCAAGTGCTCAATAGGGACGCCGCCCTGATGAATCCCTCCGGCGCGGCCGCGGCGAGCCTACCGGGCGGGCATGTGGAGGGTTTCGCCGATACGTTCTACGCTCTCTACAGGGAAGTGTATTCCGCGATCCTGAAGGGACGACGCCCCGACGCGCCTCTCTACGCAACGTTCGAAGACGGGCATCGGGCGATGCTCGTGTGCGACGCGGTGATCAGGAGCGCGCGAACGAATTCATGGGTCGAAGTTTAGCGCGCAGGAGCCCTAGGGGTTAGCAAGGAGGCGCACATGCAGCTTGGCATTCTAACGGCTCCGTTTCCGAATTCGGACTTGATGGATGTTGCCGACTGGGCGGTTTCGGAGAATTTTTCCGCTCTCGAAATCGCATGCTGGCCGGTTTCGGCCGGCGAAACCAGAAGATATGCGGGAACGTCGCATATAGACTGCGCCAATCTGTCGGGCGACGCGGGCCGCGAACTGGCCGACCGCTTGGCCGGAAAGGGCGTTGGGATTTCAGGGCTCGGCTACTATCCCAACCCGCTCCATCCCGATGCCCGGCACCGCGACATGGTCATCTCGCATCTCAAGCGCGTTATCGAATGCGCCTCGGGCATGGGCGTCGGCATCGTGAACACGTTCTGCGGCGGCGACGCCGCGCTGAACGTCGACGACAACTGGGCTCGAGCCAGGGAAATCTGGCCGGGGATAATCGAATTCGCCCGCGACCGGGGAGTCCAGCTCGCGTTCGAGAACTGCCCCATGATATTCAGCTACGACGAGTGGCCGGCCGGTCACAACATCGCCTACTCGCCGAGGATCTGGCGACGGATAATTGAAGAATGGGACGGCGGCGTGCGAATGAACTTCGATCCGAGCCATCTGGTCTACCAAATGATCGACATCGGCCGGTTCATTCGCGAATTCGGGCAGGATATCGTTCACGTGCACGCGAAAGACTTGATGATCGATGCGGACGGGCTTTACGAGCGCGGAATTCTGTCCGCCGGCATCGGATGGCAGATACCCCGAATGCCGGGCCTGGGCGACGTCGACTGGCCCGCGTTTTTTTCCGGCCTCTACCGCGCAGGCTACAGGGGACCGGTCATTATCGAGCACGAGGATCGCGATTTCGAAGGATCGGACGAGCTGGTTAAGCGCGGCTTCCGGCTGGCGAGAGACGTGTTGTCACCCTTCGTCGATTAATGGTAGGCATTCGGGTTGTTGTTCGAACTTAACTTCCATGGAGGAATTCAATCATGAAAAAATCACTTGCGGCTCTGACCGCGTTCGCGCTCGGACTCGGATTGCCGGCCGGAGCCTCGGCGGCGGACTATTCGATCGGCGTGTCGAACACCGTTCAGGGAAACGGCTGGCGCGAGCAAATGATCTGCGCGATCAAGGCGCAGGCGCTTTCATCGGGGATGGTCGCCGAGTTGAATATCGCGCACCGCAACACCGATGCCGCGGGGCAGCTCGAGGACATCCGCAATTTGATTCAGGCGGGAGTCGACGCGATTATCATCAACCCGTCCAATCCCGACGGGCTGAACGCGGCCATTCAGGAAGCGACGGATGCGGGCATCGTCGTCGTCGCGGTCGACCAGGGCGTAAGCGCGCCTTCGGCCTACGTCCTATCGAACAACCAGGAAGAATACGCCTATCTCGGCGCTAAGTGGCTCTTCGAGCAGCTCGGCGACGGCGGCCAAGTCGTCTATATGCGCGGCGCCGCGGGCGCGTCCGCCGACAGCGACAGGCATGACGGTTTCCACAGGGCCCTGGCCGAGCATCCGGGCGTCGAGATCGTCCATGAAGTCTTCACCGGCTGGCAGCAGGACCAGGGCAAGCAGCAGATTCTGGATTTCATTGCCACGGGCATCCCCTTCGACGGAGTCTGGACCAGCGGAATCGACAACGTCATCGTCGACGCCTTCCTTGAATCCGACACGCCGCTAGTGCCGATCGTCGGCGCCGACAACGCCGGGTTCGTCGGCATGCTGAGCTCCGTGGACGGGCTGGTCGGAGCCGCCGTAACCAATCCGGGCTCCGTCGGCGGCGCGGGCGTGACCCTCGCCCTCAATATTCTCGGCGGCGAAATGCCCGGCGAGCAAACCGTGCTTGTCGACCCCGCGCTCTGGGAGAACCAGTCCGAAGCCGGAATGGCGACGCTTGCAGCGGCGGAAAACCCGAACCTCGATCCCGAGTGGCCGGTCAGCGTTTCGATTCCGGGATGGACCGACTACACGATGGAACAGATTATCGCCTGCAAGGGACCCGGCGAATAGTTTCGGCTCCACAGAGCCTGTAGAGAGCATTCGGCTCCCGAGATTTCTTTCGGGAGCCGGGAATTTCAAGAGGCTAAGCGAAGCGAGGCCGCGATCGTCTTGTCCGAATCACGGATACCGCTTCTTGAAGCGTCAAGCGTAACGAAAGTTTTCGGCGCCGTTCGAGCGCTGGAGAATGCGTCCCTTGAAGTCCGCGCCGGCGAAATCGTCGCGCTTCTCGGGGCCAACGGCGCCGGCAAGTCCACGCTAGTTAAAATTCTGACGGGCGCGCTTCGCCCCGATCAAGGGCGCGTTCGAATTCGCGGCAGCGAACTTGCGTTCGCTTCGCCGACGGACGCCCGCAAATCCGGCTTGATTCCCGTCTATCAGGAATCGTCGATGATTCCGGATCTCACGGTCGCGGACAATTTGCGGCTGACGGATACCGGAACCGAGCCTTTCCGCCATTGGCTCAACGAGCTAGGGATGGGCGACCTTCGGCTCGACGCGAGGACGAGCGGGCTGCCGCTCGCGACATTGCGCATTCTCGACTTGGCGCGAGCGATCGCGGACGACCCCGTCGTGCTCCTGCTCGACGAGATAACGGCTGCGCTGCCGACCGACCTCGTGCAAAAGGTTCTCGAAGTCGTCAGGTCCCAGAAGGACAGGAACTGCGGAATCATTTTCATTTCGCATCGGTTCATCGAAATCGGCGCCGTCTGCGACCGCGCGTCGGTCCTGCGCGACGGCCGCACCGTCGGCAGCCTGGATGTCAGGCCGGGCGTCGAGGACCAAGTCGTCGAGATGATGCTCGGCGGCTCGCTCGATTCGACCGCGGCCGTCGGCGACTCCGGTGTCGCCGGCGATCGGGCGGCGGGCCCGCCGCGGCTTCGCGCGAACGGGCTTTCGG
The DNA here is from genome assembly GCA_002238565.1 of Albidovulum sp. bin36. Taxonomy (GTDB): domain Bacteria; phylum Pseudomonadota; class Alphaproteobacteria; order Rhodobacterales; family Rhodobacteraceae; genus JAPPFL01. Next base: position 6,196 of record MPMP01000073.1, on the reverse strand, counting down.
CCGGCGACAATCTGGTCGAGGTTACCTTCGAGCTGCGCCACGGGGAAGTTCTGGGGGTGGTCGCCTTGGAAGGCCAGGGGCAGGACGAGCTTTTCGAGGTGCTATCGGGATTCGAAAGACCGACAGGCGGAACTATCGAAGTCGACGGCGCTCCCGTAGTTTTCCAGCATCCGGCCGACGCGATCGAAGTCGGCCTCGCCTACGTGCCCGGCGACAGGGCCACGGCGCTGCTGATGCAGCGGTCGGTCCACGAAAACATCGCCCTGCCTTTCTCCGCCAAGGCGTCCGCATGGGGCGCCATTCCGAAGCGCCGCGAACGCGAGCGCGTGGCGGAAGCCATCGAGAGGCTGCAGATCGATACGCGCGCGCAGGGCGAATTGCGCCGCTTGTCGGGCGGCAACCAGCAGAAGGTTACGATCGGGCGCTGGACCGCGGCGAACGCGAAAACTCTTTTATTGTTCGATCCGACGCGCGGAATCGACATTCGAACCAAGCGGCAAATCTATCCGCTGATGAGGGAGCTCGCGGCGCAAGGGACCTCCGTGCTCTACTATACTTCGGAACTGGAGGAGATCCCGCTCGTCTGCGATCGGGTTGTCGTTATCTTCAGCGGCCGAATCGTGGATACGATCAATGCGAGGGATGTCGATGAATCCATGCTGATGCGAGCTGCTTACGGATTGCGGCCTTCTTCCGCCGAGGCCGCTTGATGGGACTGTTTCGACGAGAAAGCTGGAATGTCGGGCTGCTGGTGATTCTCGCTCTGCTCCTGGCGCTGACGAAGGCCGTGCAGCCCAATTACGGCGCCGCCGGCTTCGAGGGCCTGGCTCAGGCGGCTCTGCCGTTCGCGTTCGCGGCCGCGGCGCAAGCCATTGTCGTAATCGCGGGCGGCATCGATCTTTCCATCGCCTCGATGATGGCGGTAACGAGCGTGACGGCGGCCGTTTTGATGGAGGGGGCGACGGAGGGGCAGGCCGTATGGATCGCCCTGTTCGTTCTCGGGCTCGGCGCGGCAATGGGCGCGCTGAACGGCTTTCTTATTGTCATCACGCGCGTTCCCGACATCGTCGTGACACTTGCGATGCTCTACGTGTGGGAGGGCGTCGCCCTGATGATTCTCAACGCTCCGGGAGGCGGGGCGTCGGAGTGGCTCAAGGCGCTTCCGATCGGCTCGGTTCCCCTGCCCTTCCTGCCGGAAAGCGTTTCCTCATTCATTCCGAAAGCGCTGCTTTTTCTTCTCGTCTGCATTGCCGTCGTCTGGTTTCCATTGAAGCGGTCGAAGCTGGGGCTTCAAATCTACGCCATCGGATCGAGCGAGCAAACCGCCTTCAGGACCGGCGTGCCGGTTCGGCGATCAAAGGTAATCGCCTATTCGGTTGCCGGGCTGTTCGCCGCCATGGGCGGGCTCGTGCTTACCGCATCGACGGGCATAGGCGCGCCGATTCCCGGACCTTATCTTCTTGCGAGCGTCGCCGCCGTGGTTCTGGGCGGGGTCATCCTCGGCGGCGGCCGAGGCGGATTGATAGGTCCGATCATCGCGGTATTCATACTTAGACTGGTTCGCACGATTCTGACCTTTCTCGCCGTCGACCCGAACGTGACGACAATCGTGGAAGGCACGATCATGGTGGCGGTGGTCATGGCCGGGGGCGTGCTGGCTCTGCGCGGGCGGCGAAGGAAGGCTGCATGACCGAAGCGGCGGCGGACGGCGGATACGGGATTAGATTCAAGCGGCTGCTGAGCGAATACCCTGTAATTCCGCTCATTCTGCTGCTGACCGCTCTAATCGTCGCGCTCGAAATCATCCGGCCCGGGATCGTCAACGAGCGATGGATCGCCAATACGATCAAGTTCGCGATACCGCTCGCGATGTTGGCGTCGTGCCAGACTCTGACCATGCTTACCGGCGGAATCGATCTTTCCGTCGGCACGATCGCTACGATCAGCGCGTTCGTGATGGCGACTCAAGTTACGCTTTCAGGTTCGGCGGCGGCGATTCCCATCGCGCTCGCTCCGGCGATTCTGCTGGGCCTGGTCAACGGCTTCGGGGTCGGCGTCTGCAGGGTGCATCCCCTGATCATGACCCTCGGAACCGGACTGATCGGCATCGGCTGCCTCCAGGTCTATCAGAGATTCGTGATCGCAACCGGCTCCGAGGTCCCGGACTATCTCGCATGGCTGGGTACCGGGCGATTCTGGATATTGCCGCATTCGCTGCTGCTGTTCGTCCCATTCGCGATCGGAGTGATTTTCATGCTGCGGCGCACCGGCTTCGGACGGCTGCTCTACGCGCTCGGCGAGAACGAAAACGCGACCCGGCTTTCCGGCGTCAGGGGCTGGCAGGTCCATTTGGCGCTGTACGCGCTTTCCGGACTAATCGCCGGAATTACCGGGCTGCTCTATCTGGGTCTCATCAAGGCGCCGTCGCTGTCCCTGGTCGAACCCCGCCTGCTTCCGGCGGTTGCGGCCGCCGTTATCGGGGGAACGTCGATATTCGGCGGCCGGGGCACCTATTCCGGAACGATCATCGGCGCGTTGATTCTCACGGTGCTGACAACCATGCTGACCGTGATGCAGATTCCCGAAGGCACTCGCAGATTGCTGTTCGGAGTTATCATCCTGGCGGTGACTGCGATATATTTGAGACTTACCGACGAAAGCTGACTGAAGAAGGAGGAATCGATTATGCCTTTTCGCGTGGCCGGGATAAGCTTTGACCATATGCATATGGGCGACCTTCTCCGCATGGCGCATGACCACCCGGACGCGGAGATCGCCGGAATATTCGACCCGAATAAAGAGTCGATGAGCCGGGCTATCGCGGATTTCAGCGTACCCGGCGACAGGGTTTTTACCGATCTTGACGCCTGCATGGAGTCCGCGAGGCCCGATCTGGCGATCCTTTGCGTCAATACCGCTCAGCATGCGGACTATACCGAGAGGCTAGCCGCCCACGGCGTCAACGTAATGGTCGAAAAACCGTTCGCGTCGACGGCGAACGGCGCTCGACGAATGATCGCCGCCATGGAAAAGGCCGGAAAGCTTCTCGCCGTAAACTGGCCGCTGGCCTGGGTCGAGAGCCATGTTACCGCGAAAAGGCTACTCGACGAGGGTAAAATCGGCAAATTGATCGAAGTGCATTCGTACGGCGGCAATCGCGGCCCGCTGTACCATCTAGCCGACAAGATCGAAGTCTCGCGCGAAGAAGTCGAACGGCAAAAGCCGACGTCCTGGTGGTACAAGCGAGCATCCGGCGGAGGCAGTTTGCTGGACTATCTGGGCTACGGCGCGACTTTGGCAACGTGGTACATGAACGGCCAGGCTCCATCGGAAGTTACGAGCACGTGGGACGCGGGACGCGGCGTCGAAGTCGATCAGCACTCGATCACGGTATGCCGCTACAGCACGGGATTGTCCAAGATGGAGACGCGGTGGGGCACATTTACCGATCCGTGGACAATTCAGCCGCAGCCCAAGTGCGGTTTTGTCCTTGTCGGCGAGGACGGAACGATTTCAAGCTACGACTACGATGAATTCATTACGGTTCAGACCCTGGAGCAGCCGTCTCCGACGAAACTGCCGGTCGATCCCCTGCCCCCGGGCAAGCGGAACGGCGTGGAGTACGTCCTAGGCTGCATTTCGGAGGGCCGAGAACCTCAAGGCTGCCTAGATCCCGCGCTTTGCCTGACGGCGCAGCGGATCGTGGATACCGCGTTTCAATCGGCCGAATCCCGGCGCACACTGGAGCTTCTGCCATGACCGACAAGACGCCTACGGACGACGAATACGCGCTTAAAGCTCCGGAACTCAAGAAGATTCCGGCTCCGGAACTGGACTTCCGCCCGCCCGCGCCCGTTTCCTATTCGCCGAAAATCGCGCTAATCGGAGCAGGCGGAATAGCCGGCTCGCATCTTGACGCCTATCGCGCCGCCGGCTGGGACGTTGCGGTAATCGCCAGCCGAACTCTTGAAAAGGCGGAGTCGCGAAGGAATGAGTACTTTCCCGAAGCGGTGGCCACGGACAACGTCGCGGGGGTTCTGGCCGACCCCGCCATCGAAGTCGTTGACCTTACGCCGTATCCCGATGATCGGGTTTCACTGATGGAAGCGGCGATTAATGCCGGTAAGCACGTGCTGTCGCAGAAGCCGTTCGTTTCCGACCTCGCCGAAGGCGAGCGCCTCGCAAGCCTTGCTGAAGAACGAGGAGTTAAGCTTGCCGTCAACCAGAACGGTCGCTGGTCCCCGCATATGGCATGGATGCGGAATGCAGTGCGAACGGGGATTATCGGGACTCCCGTCGGTGTTCATATGGCCGTGCACTGGGATCATTCCTGGATCGCGGGAACCCCGTTTGAAAAGATCGACGATTTAATCCTGTACGACTTCGGCATACACTGGTTCGACTTCCTAATAAGCATAGTTGGGGACCGCGCTCGCTCCGTGCGGGCGACCAAATGCTTTGGCACCGGGCAGGCGGCGAAGGTCGCGCAGTTCGCGCAGTGCATCGTGGAACTCGAAGGCGGCCAGGCCAGCCTGATATTCGACGGAGGTACAAAATTCGTAACGCACGCGACCGCGTTTGTTGGCGGCACGGAGGGCACATTGTCAAGCCAAGGCCCGGATTTCGGCAGTCAAGGAGTTATTCTAACTACCAGGGACGGGTATTCGGAACCGGTTTTGGAAGGCGCCTGGTTTAACGACGGTTTCCGGGGCGCCATGGGCGAATTGCTTTCGGCTATCGAGCAGGATCGAACTCCCGTTAACGGCGTGCGCGAAAATCTCGAAAGCCTGCGCCTGACCTTCGCGGCAGTGCGATCATCCCGCTGCGGAGAACCCGTCTCGGTGTCTTGAACGAATTGAGCAATTCAATGCGGAAATCGGCCGAGATTTCCGATGGGCTACAGATCCAGCCTCTTGCTGATTTTCGAATGGCGCCATTGCGCCTTGGAAGTAGAGTCAGCGGGAGGCGCGTTTTTCGTTAAGCGGATGGAATAGCAGCTATCCGGCAGTTTTCGCCGAGTACCGGAATCTTTGTCTCTTCCATAGACTGCGTTTCCATTGCGCTGGCCGTAAATCCGGATGTGCGGATCATCCGCATTCGGCTTCCGTTCGTGATCATGCCTTAGCTTTTGATTGGGCACTGGCCGTCGACTCAAGGAATTGTCGATGGCGAAAAGAAACTGTTGACAAGTCTCTACGAATCGTATATACATGCTGCATCAAACGAGGCAAGGAGAAAAAACATGTTCAAAACCTATGGCAGAAAGCTGAAACCAAAAAATGAAGAATTCAACAAAACTCGAATTCGAGTGGGACGACGCCAAGCGTAAATCAACACTCGGAAAACATGGCATCGATTTCAACGATGCAATCAGAATCTTCGATGGGCGGCCAGCAGTGCACGCGCCTTCAAATCATCCGGACGAGAACCGATGGATCGTCATAAGCATGCTGAGCGGACTGATGATTTCGGTAGTTTATACGTTCCGGGGCGACAAGACTCGGATTATCACTGCTCGAAGGGCATGGAATAATGAACAAAAAAGTTATCACGAGAATCACTCTGGAGGATGCGGCTCGTCGGAAGAGTGAGGGAAAGACGGACTGGGAGAGGCTGCGACGCGAGGAAGCGGCCGGCATCGAGCCGGAGAAAGATGCCGACGAGGGCGAATTCGACTGGTCCAGAGCCCAAGTCACCATGCCGCGTCCAAAGCAGGCGATCTCGGTGCGCCTAGATACCGACGTGCTCGACTTCTTCAGGGCGCAGGGGCGAGGCTACCAAACCCGCATCAACGCAGTACTACGAAGCTACATGAAGGCACATGAGCCGCAGTAAGCAAACCGGAATCCAGCTCCGCGCACGCCGTGATTGCCGACATAAAAGACAAGACAACCAAAATCTGCCGACGCAACCGGTCGCCACGAGTTGTATCGGCGGTTCCTTAAACTGAAGTTCTGGACTATTTTGCTCTTGTTTTCACTTTTATTTTGCGTATATTCAAGGGGTTGCAGGGGGGCAGGCACCTCCCGAACTGGATTCTTGTAGGCAGTAGACGTTCGCGGTCCGTCTTTGCGACCCGACAGCAGACATCTCCAATATTTTCCACAATAACCCCACATTTTTGTGAAAAACCCTCTTGACATTATAGGCGGGGCCATCCAGAATAGGACAAACATGTAGGCACTATCTATCAGGA
>MPMP01000072.1 GCA_002238565.1 Albidovulum sp. bin36 | reverse complement strand
CGTCTCGTCGAGCCTCGGCCGGGGCGTGCGGCCATGGCCGGGCGCCCCGGGCTGCTGGCCCCGCTTGCGCTTCGAGGCCTCCCCGCGACGCTTCTCGCTCTTGCTGCCGAACATCGACTTCGACATCGACGACCTGCTCGAGCGAAGCTCCTCGTTCCGCGCCTCGAGCGCCGCGACCCTGTCGCGCAGCCTCCGCACTTCGGCCTTCAGGGCGGCGTTCTCCATGCGCAGGGACACAACCGTGGAGCGCTTCCGCGCATCGACGCCGGCCTCCGCGAGAAGCCTGCCCAGCCGCGCAGCCTCCCTCTCCAGCGCAACGGCCCGCTTCGCCGTCCGGCGAACCTCCCGGACCTCCTCGCGGGCGGCCTTCAGCTTCGCCCGGTTGCTCTTGCCAACGGCCTCCAGGCTGCTTGCGCGCTGCCGGGCCCGCACCTCCCGCCAGCGCAGCTCCTCGCAGCGCGCCTCCGCGGCGTCCGCGCGGGCCTCCGCGTCCACGGCCCGGACCCGCTCGCGCTCGCAAATGAATTTCCAGTCGACCGGACCGGCAGCCGACGCCTCCGACAGCTGCCCGTCGGCGGCGACGCGCGGAACCGGCGGCGTCCAGATATCCTCGATGCGAATCTCCATGCGCAGCCAAATAGCACGCCGGAAAATTTGTTACCAGCCCTAATTTCGCAGTGACCGAAATGACGCCGCGAAGGGCTGTCGCCACCGCTCGACCGAACGCTTACGTTCTGCCTACATCGCCTCGTCCTCCGAGGGATTCGCCCCGATTCCGCCGAGCAGGCGCAGGGCGCGCTCATGTTCCGGCGTGGCCAGCGTCGTCAACTCGAACGTCACCGCAGCTCCCTTCGCCGGGGCGGCCCGGGTCCGGCAGGTGTTCCGGACCACGGTCTCCAGATTCTCGATCAGCGTGCGGAAGCTGTGGGCGGCGGTTCCGTCCGGCAGCCTTTTCGTCGACGCCTTGCGCTTTGCCGCCGCGGACTTCTCGCTCGGAGCGACGGGTGGAATGGCCCGGCACCGGCTCTAGCTTTCAAACGCGGCAAGACTCTCAATTAAACTTTGAATTCATTCCGTATTTCCTCAAGTTGCCTTGATACCAACATAGTATGCTGTTATAATCGCCCGGACTTAATCCATGCCAGCCTTGGAGGCAGGGCATTGGTTTTTAAATTCGGGAGGAATTACGATATGGATTCATCAGGCCCATACGATCCGACACTCGATTATCCGGAAGGGCCCGCAATTGCTGAGATTGCAGGCGGAGGCGACATCAAGCCATGGCGCCCCCTGCACGTGTCGCGTCGAAATTTCCTGCGGGGAGTTGTGTGCTCCGGCATAGTTGTCGGCGGAGCGTCCTATCTGTTCTCGACAGCTACGCCGGCCCGTGCGGATGCGCGAGGTGTCGAGCGCATGATGTCGCTTATGGTGAATGGAAAGACTCACCATGTAGACGTGGCGCCGAACGAGACGCTTGGATATACGGTCCGCTACCGTTTGGGGCTTACCGGAACCAAGATTGGATGCAATCAGGCGGAATGCGGTGCCTGCACCGTGATGGCCGATGGAAGAACAATCTACTCGTGCTCGACGCTCACGCACAGGATGCGCGGCAAAGATATAGTCACTGTGGAGGGAATTGCTTCCGCGGACGGAACGCTGCACCCCGTGCAGCAAGCGTTCATCGACGAGCTTGCCCCTCAGTGCGGCTTCTGCACGCCGGGACAGGTCGTGGCCGGGGTCGCTCTGTTAAACGCCAACCCGAACCCGACGGAAGAAGAAGCCCGAGTGGCAATGTCCGGAAATCTTTGCCGATGCGGCGCGTATGAGCATTACTTGCGCGGCGTCATGAAGGCAGCGAGGGAGGTATAGATCATGGCTTACAGACTAATCGGAAAAGATTTCACGCCGCCGGATATCGAGGCGAAGGTCACGGGGTCGGCGAAATATGCAGAGGATTTCCGTGCCGACGGCATGGTCCATGTCAAGTTTTACAGCTCTCCAATGCCCCACGCGAAGGTGAAATCCATCGACGCGGACGATGCCATGAAGATACCGGGCTTCGTCGCGGTGCTGCTGCCCGACGAAATCAAGCAGCCGGATGTCACCGGGTTTCCAATCCTGACGTCGGAGCCGAAATACTACGGCCAGCCGATTGTCGCCGTTGCGGCTGAGACCGAACAGGCGGCCGCAGATGCCGTTGCCGCGCTCAAGGTTGACTTGGAAATGCTTCCATTCGTCGTCGACCCTCTCGACAGCCTCAGGCCGGGCGGGAACAACGCGCTTGAGGGCGGAAACGTCTCGGGTCGCGGAGTCGACTTTCAGGAACTGAAGTGGACGGGCAAGGACTTCGCCGCAGCGGCCGAAGACGAGCTGCCAAGAGGAGCCGCGCCCGTCGAATGGAGCTTTGGCGATGTCGATGCGGGATTCGCCGAAGCCGCGGTTGTAATCGAAGATTCCTTCGTCCATGCCACTAATTCCCACCATGCCATGGAGCCTCGCTCCGCCGCCGCATACTGGGAAAACGGCAAGTGCCATCTCTGGGGATCGACGCAGTCGACATCATTCGCCCAGCCCGGCCTCGCGCGAATGATCGGAATTGAACTGAAGGACCTCGTGTTCGTCGCCGAGTACTGCGGCGGCGGGTTCGGCGGCAAGGGGGCGTCGTATCCGCTGATGGCCCTTCCCGCGCTGATGTCGAAAAAACTCGGCGGCAGACCCTGCCACATGCGCGTGTCGCGCGCCGAGGAGTACGCCAACGGAATGGCGCGATCCGGTTTCCAAGGCTGGACAAAGCTAGGATTCGCATCCGACGGCCGAATCACCGCGGCGGACATATTCGTGGTGCAGGATTTGGGGCCGACGACCGGATTCCCGGATTTCGGCAACGTCGGCAATGCGTTCAGCATCGTCTTCCAGCCGCCAAGCATGCGGTTCCGCGCCGTGCCCGTGCTGACCAACACGGTTCCTAAGGGACCGCAGCGAGGGCCCGGCGAGAACCAGACGGCCAACATGTTCGAACCGCTAATCGACAAGGCCGCGAAGGAGCTTGGAATCGACCGCGTGGCAATCCGCGAGGTGAATGCGCCCGGCAACGGCGGGGTCGGCGCAAAGATCGGATCCAAACAGGGGCCGCTGACTTCGGCATTCCTCAAGGAAGCTCTGGTGCAGGGCGCCGAGACCTTTGGCTGGTCCGAACGCGCGGCCAATTCCGGAATGCGTACGGGGCCCAAGGCGCGCGGATATGGCGTCGCGTCAGCCTACCATTCAGCTGGCTCCAGCGGTTTCGACGGCCTATTAAGGATCACGCCCGACGGGATACTGCACGTTCATACCGGCGTTGGAAACCTCGGCACCTACTCCTACGGGTCTACGTCCCGAGTTGCGGCCGAGGTGCTAGGCTACGATTGGGACCACGTTGTCATAGAGCGCGGCGGCACGTCCAAGCACATTCCGTACAATCTCGGCCAGTTCGGTTCAAATACCAGCTTCACGATGTCCAGAACCAACTATGTCGCTGCAATGGATGCAAAGGCCAAGCTCCTTGAGATTGCCGCTTCCTCGCACGGCGGCATCGCGGACGATTATGAACTTGGCGACGAGATGATCGTCAGGAAGTCCGACATGGGCGCAGTGATGACGTTTGCCGAAGCGGCTCAGGCGGCCATTGAAATGGGCGACAAATTCGCGGGGCATGTCCTTCCCGAGGACATACACGAAATGACGCGCGCCTCGGCGAAGGCGATCGCCGGAACCGGTCTCATCGGAGTTGCGAAGGACACGCTTCCCAAGGACGGCACGGCTCCGGCCTTGACCGCCTCGTTCGTCGAAGTGGATGTCGACCTGGAAACCGGCGCTGTCGAAATCCTCGACTTTCTCACGGTCTCCGACTGCGGGATTGTCAACCACCCGACCGGACTTGCCGCGCAGTCCCGCGGGGGAGCGGTCATGGGATTCGGCCTCGCGTTAACGGAGCGCCATATCTACGATCCGGCGTACGGAATTCCCAACGCTGTTTCATTCTACCACGGCAAGCCGCTGTCTTACCTCGATGTGCCGATGCATACGCAATGGGGCGCCGTGGATCAGCCGGATCCGCAAAATCCAATGGGAATCAGAGGGGTCGGAGAGCCTTTGCAGGGATCGGCTTCGGCCGCGCTGCTCGGCGCGATTTCCGATGCGCTCGGCGGCCATCTGTTCAATCGGATTCCGATTGTTACCGACATGATCGTGAATGCCGCAGCAGGCCAACCGCAATCGCACAAGCCGCTTGCGACCAACACGGTGTAAGGGGCGGGAGGAAAAACTATGTCAGATGTAATGCACAATTTCGAACTCTACCAACCTGATTCAGTTCAGGGGGCGGCGGACCTGCTGGACGAGTTCGAAGATGCCTGGGTCATCGCAGGCGCGAAGGACAGCCTCGGCTGGTTCAAGGACCGTGTGATCCAGCCTTCCGTGGTCGTGGACATCGGAGGTATCGCGGAACTCAGCGGTATAGAAGAAACCGACGACGGCGGCCTATACATCGGTGCGACGACAACCCTAACCGACGTTGTCGAAAGCCCTCTGGTCAAGGAGCGATATCCGATACTGTCGCTGGCCGCTTCGAAGGTCGCTTCGCCGCAGATCCGCAATGCCGGAACGATCGGCGGCAACATTTCGCAGGACACCCGCTGCGTCTATTACCGCAGCGGCTTTCCGTGCTATCGCGCCGGCGGCAACACCTGCTATGCCAACACGCCCACGGCGATGAACCGCGATCATGCGCTATTCGAAGTGAGCCGGTGCGTCGCGGTCACCCCTTCGGACACCGCGCCGGCCATGGTCGCGCTTGACGCAACCATGGTCATTCGCAGCAAAGGCGAAGATATCGAGGTGCCGGCCAGCGAGTACTTCATCGGCCCGGAGATCGATATCACCCGCATGACCGCCCTCGAACACGGCGATATCCTGCTCGGCATACGCCTTCCGGGAGCCTGGGCCAACGCTCGGCATTATTTCGAGAAGGCAGCCGACAGAAACACCTGGGATTTCGCGCTCGTCAGCATCACCATGGTAGCGAAAATGGCAGGCGGCGCGATCGAAGACGTGTCCATGGTCTGCGGAGGCGTGCAGTGCACGCCGCGCAAGCTTACAGAGGTCGAAGACGTAATCAGGGGCGAAGTTCCGAATTCGGATGTGGAGACTCTTGTTCGTCGAGTAGCTTCAAGAGGCGCCCAGCCGTTGAATTTCAACCACTTCAAAATTCCTCTGATGGAGAGCCTCGCGGCCAGGGCGGTTCGTTCGCTGGCCTGATCCCGTGGACTTGTTTCGCTTCACCAAGGACATGTTCGGCCGGGAAATGCTGGTAGGCGTCAACTGGGAGCTACTTTGGCTCCCGGTTTCCGCCGCAGCAGTCGTCATCTTGGCGCATTTGCTCATTTGTGCGATTCGCAGGAAGAGCTGAGCCCGATTGCAGCGGCTTCGAGCAACTGCAATCGGGACAACGACTGGGTTCGATGACCGGCGTAATGGAGATTGAATGGCTGATTCCCGGAGAACGTCGGGAGTGAGGCACCAGCTAAGCGACAGGTTGTTTCACTGGGTCATGGCCGCGTGCATTATCCTGCTTGGCGGAACGGCATTCCTGCCCATCATTGGAATAAAGTTCAACTGGCTCCCGATTCACTGGTGGACAGGAGTAGCTCTTGTCGCCGCCATATTGTTTCATCTCTACAGAGTGTTTGCCGTCCATGGCATCGGCAAGATGCTGCCAATGGCAGACGATGCTAGAGAAACCGTCCGGATCGCCTTGAACCGAAGCAAAGAAGGCCTGAAACCGGCAAAATACGACGCATTCCAGAAATCCTACCACTGGGCCGCCGCCATCTCGGTTCTGGCGACTGCGGCGACCGGCCTGATTATGCTGGCGAAGATCGACACCACCTTCTGGAAGCGCGATCCCTCAATTCTCTCGGAGTCAGCCTGGGGCGTGATTTACGTAATTCACGGGCTCGGCGCGATGCTTCTGCTTTTCCTGGTCATTCTCCACATCTACTTTTCATTCATTCCCAGCCATCGCGCCTACCTGGTTTCGATGATTCGGGGGCGCGGACCTGAACTCGCGCGAAAGGACTAGCAACCATGCTCGACGATTCAGCCGCCGCCCGAATGCGCAATGCATTCGACATCATTGAGGAGGCCTACGAATTCATGCTCGCCTATGCGGCGCAGGGTCGGAAGTCGGAGGAAAGCAAAAGCTCCGGACCGAGCCAGATTCGCCAATTCCTCTTGCGCTTCCGCACCGCGACGCAGGAGCTGGTGGACATGATGGAGGATCTGAAGGATGATAATGCCGGCGCTGAATTTCTCCGGCGATGGCTCGACGACGCCCGTTGCATTCAGTCGGTGATCGGCCTGCTGCTGGCACAGCCGTCGATCAATTCAGAAATGATTGACAATACAAACGGCCTGCTCGTGATGAGGTCTTTCCTCACCGATATATTTTTCGCCGATCAAGTCATGCTGCCGGGACGGTGACGCGAGCGGCGCAGGCCTGCCCGCCGCCATGGAAATCGAAAAATTCTCGGGCATGGCCCAAGCGATGCCGCTTGGAAGGGCGTTATGCCGTTCGTCCATAATTTAGGTCCTTGCTTTCGCGTCGGTCGGAGTAGCATGCCGAGGCGCGAATTCGCGGGAGAACCGCGATGCCGGGGAGGATGCATTGAACAGAAGCCGAACTAGATTGAGCGTGCGCGCGCTGGCGACCGCGCTCGCACTTGCATTAGGATCGGAATCCGCCGTTGCCGACCGACATTGCGCGCCGGTAATCGAGGCCTATTGGCGGGCAAGAACGTTTCTGTTGCAGGAGAACACATCATGTTCCGATGCTCTTCGCCTGAGCACGCCTGATTTTCACGAAGCCGCGGCACAAGCCAAGATATGCGGATATATGCCGCTTCATGAACGATTGAATTCTCTATTCTTCGGAAGTTCTCCCGAGACCGAACAGGATTGCAAGGGAAAGGTGGAGCGAATTCTCGACTTCAGTACGGAATTGCGAAATACAATTGAAGCCTACCATTATTAGGTTTTGATCCGGAACTCCCGGTCAGGCGCGCCAACTTGGCGCCGAGCGCAAGGCCGGCGCGGAAAACCGGCCGGGTTGCGAGAAAGTGCTGCGGAAGATTATCGAGCGGGCGGTTCGAGGCCGGAAATTATTCACGTAGAGTTGCGCAATTCCTCAATCATTCTATCGCGCATAACGAATTTCTTTGGCTTGCCGGAAATCGTCAGCGGAAGCTCGCGAACTATTCGGAAGTGCCGAGGCACCTTGAAGTGCGAAATTTGCCCGTCGCAATAATTACGCAAATCGATTGCCGTAAGCCGAACGCCTGGATTCGCAACAACCCAGGCGCAAACCTCCTCCCCGTATTTTTCATCGGGAATCCCAAATACTTGCGCCTCGCTCACCTTCGGATGCCGGAATAGGAATTCCTCGACCTCGCGCGGATAAATGTTCTCGCCGCCACGAATAATCACGTCTTTGACGCGTCCGGTTATCGAACAGTATCCTTCAATGTCGAGGACTGCTAGATCGCCTGTGTGCATCCAACCGTCGCGCACGGCGGCGGATGTCTTTGCTTCATCGTTCCAATAGCCTTTCATTACGGCGTAGCCGCGCGTGCAAAGCTCGCCCTGCTCGCCGACCGGAACCATATTACCCTCCGCATCTATGATCTTGACTTCCAGGTGCGGATGAACTCGACCGACAGTCTCGCATCGCTTTTTCGTAGGATCGTCAACGAAGCTTTGAAACGAAACGGGCGAAGTTTCAGTCATTCCGTAGCAAATGGTGATTTCGTTCAGATTCATGTCTCGGTTTACGCGCTGCATAACCTCAACGGGACAAGGCGCGCCGGCCATTATTCCGGTCCGCAGACACGACAAATCGAGGTTTCGGGATTCAAGCTCGTGCAACATGGCGACGAACATGGTCGGCACGCCGTAAACGGCAGTGCATCTTTCCTTGTTCAACGCGTCAAGCGTCCCTACAGGGTCGAATCCTTCGCCGGGAAACACCAGGGCCGCTCCCTTGCTAACTGCGCCTAGGACTCCCATGACCATTCCGAAACAATGATAGAGAGGAACTGGAATCGCTAGCCGGTCGAGTTCGGTTAGCTGAATGCGGTCGGTTACAAAGCGAGCATTGTTCACGATGTTAAAATGCGAGAGCGTAGCGCCCTTTGGACTTCCAGTCGTGCCGGATGTGAACTGGATGTTGATTGCATCGTTCGGCGAAAGCTCGCTGTCAATCTCCAATAGTCGCAATTGCTGCTCGCGACCGCCCATTTTGCGAACTTCGTTGAAATTCCAGGCGCCGGGAGCATCGCTGTCGTCCAAAACAATAACATGTCGAAGATGCGGAAGCCGTTCGGAATTCAGGCATCCCGGTTCGGAATCCTCCAGTTCAGGAGCAAGCGACCGGATCATGCCGGCATAATCGGAACCCTTGAAGGATCGCGCCAATACTAGAGCGCGGCAGCCGGAATTATTCAATGCGTATTCGAGTTCGGAAACACGATAGGCGGGGTTGATGTTCACGAGCAGAACGCCAATTCGAGCGGTTGCGAACTGCGTGAGCACCCATTCAAAGCGATTTGGCGACCAGATGCCGAGCCGATCGCCCTTGCCGAGGCCAAGCGCAAGCAAACCAGTAGCAAGCTGTTCAACCGCCCGGTCGAGCTGGCGATACGTAAGCCTGATTCCCTGTTCGCAAAACACGACCGCCTCTCGCGCGCCAAATCGAGACGCGGCCTCTGCAAGAAGACCGGATATCGTAATTCGTACAAGTGGTTTATCAATCGGCCCGAGTACGAGAGACATTCCGTCATGCGGCGCGTAGCATTCATGAGCCAAGTCAAAGGACGCCCCCTTCCCGGAAATGTTGTCGGCAGAATTCCCGCACGGAATACTCATGATCAGATACCCCTCCTTTAGCGAAAGCCGATCATCGCTCTTGCATACGGCGACCGATTCCTATTCGCAAATCAAGTATGCGCTTCAACTGCGTAAATTAAATCGACCGCTGCCGATGGCGGAGTAAAAGAACGGAATCCAGGCGATTCGCGGCGTTCCTGCAAAATTGTTCGTGCTCCCTGCTGCTTGAATCCCAGTGTCGCCGTTGTCCACTTCCTTGTCTCTCGTCCGCAATCGACGGCCACCGCACGGGCGGCTGCCCGTCGGCGGCCTGCGCCGTCACGAGGTTTAATCCAAACCTCCGAACCCTTGACCATGATTTATGCGAAGAACGGATCGAAGCGCGTTCTGCTTGGCGATGTCGCGCGGGAGTTGCTAGCCAGCCTCGCGAATATTGACCGGGGTGCGGATGTTACTTGCAAAAAAGCGAGGCGGGCGGTTGACCAACAATCAACTTCACTTTTTCTGGACCGCCGTGCGCAAATTAGCCGAGATCGTGGCGGATGCACGGCTTTATAATCCGCCGCATGCGCATTCTTGGCACACGGGTATTAACAGCGAACTCTTGCATGTCGAGGGATGCCTGCTCGGGCACCGGCGGGCGAGCACAACCAACCGGCACGTCCATTTCGACGACACGGCCCGGCGCCATCCAGCCGTCGAGCGCGAACGCCGCGCGGCCCCCTTCGCGGATCTGCCCGGAAGCCTCGGCGACGTGAAGGCTCATCGGTCCGGAATTGGCCTAGTCGCAGACGCGGCCGGACGAGGTTCCGCAATCTTTTCTGCCATCGACGCCCGCAATCAATCGGGAGCAGAGAAATGGAGATTATCGCGTCGAGCATCCTTGGGAATCGTTAATCGAATGACCTTGGGTCGCAGATGAATCAGAATCTCAGGCAATGACATTACCGTCGCGCTTTCGCGGTTCAGCCGAATGCGGAATTCGCGCACGAGTGTTCGCAATCAATGGGTAAACGCTATTGTCGCCGAGTTTTTCGCTCGCGAAGGCGAGTGCAGCCCGTTGAAACCGGAGGGAAGGGATCGGCATTTTCGAACATCGCCGGTTTTTACGCTAGGCGCAGCGCAATTGCGGCCTCAAGCAAGCGGGCAAGCTCACTGGAACTTCGCGCGCTGCCGAATATGTACCTATCCGGCCTTAGAAATACCGCGCGCGCACCAAGTTCGGCGAGGCAGTCGCCGATATCCGGCGATGCATCGGCATTGATCACTTGCAGACCGGGTGCGATTTCGGATGCCGTTTCGGCAAAATCGCGTTGCGCCAGAAGCACGCATCTGTAGCCGACAACATCGTCGAGCAATTCTCCTCGAATAGTTTTCGGCTGAGGAAACAGTCGTCCGGAATGTTCGCAAAACCGGGATGCAAGGCCGGGGTCCAAGCGAATCGACAGGCTCTTCATGCGCTTTGTTCCGCTTGATCCCGTCCCCGCCTCGGAAGCCAATCCCGCGCCGGTCCCGTTAATCAAGCCGCCAAGTTCTACGGCCGTTTCAATGTATTTGCGAACATGCGCCTTTCTTTCGGTTTCGTATGAGTCGAGCAGTTCCGCGCAATATCCGTGCCTAGCGCATAAGGCTAGCTTCCAGGCCAAGTTTGAAGCGTCCCGAATTCCGGCGCACATCCCCTGCCCCATGAACGGAGGAGTTAAATGAGCTGCGTCGCCCGCCAAAAGAATTCTGCCAATGTGCCATTTTCGAGCGACCGCGGACCGGAATTCATAGACGGAGCAGCGTTCGATTTCCGCATCGCGGGGAGAAATCCACTTTTCGAGAAATTTCCAAGCCGAGTCCGGATCCGCGAAGTCGTCCGGCGATTCCGTGTCCAGAAGCGAAATCTCCCATCTCCGCCTGTCGCCAACATTCCGGCAGTAGGTGGCGGGGCGGACCGGGTCGCAAAACTGAATCGAGAAGTCTCCCAGCTCCGGCTTAGGACGCGTGAGGAGCGCGTCGACGACTAGCCATCTCTCGCGAAATCCCAAGTCTTCGTAATCGGCCTCCGACTGGTTCCTTACGGTTGAATTCGCGCCGTCGCAGCCTACGACGAATTTCGATCTTGCGCAAAAGTCCGCGTTCGCGCCCGCCAAATGAAAAACGGTCTCGACGGAGTCGCCTAGGTCGGCAACAG
This sequence comes from Albidovulum sp. bin36, assembly GCA_002238565.1. Taxonomy (GTDB): domain Bacteria; phylum Pseudomonadota; class Alphaproteobacteria; order Rhodobacterales; family Rhodobacteraceae; genus JAPPFL01. The sequence continues at coordinate 17,479 of MPMP01000072.1, read as the reverse complement.
TCTTGACGTTCGCGCCTAGCATCGCCGTAACCTTGGGAATGGTGGCAACGTGCCGCCGCAAAACTCTTTCCAGTGCGGGCTGATGGAATCGGTAGCTTGCGTGCCATCCCTGGCATCCTTTCTCGCGCGGCCTCGGCCAGTTAAGCAGCAAGCTTCCGTCAGGCGCCACGAATTTCATCCCGGGATTAACCCGCGTGCAATCGGATAAGCCGCTTGCGAATCCGGCAGCCTGAAACACGCGAATAGTTTCGTCGTCGAAGTGAACGGCGCGCGGCAAATCGTAGATTTCCGTCTGCCTTTCCAGCAAGAGTACGGAAAGCCCGGATCGAGCGAGCAGGCATGCAAGCGTGCCTCCGGTCGGCCCGTACCCTACGACCGCGACATCAAATTCGTTCGCAAGATCAATCGGCTTGTTCACGGTACTGCCGCCAATCCGACATCGGCGTCCACGAAGCCGCTGCAGATGCCGTCGCGCCTGCGGGATCGAAAGCCGGCGCAGGTCGCGCGAGCGCAATTCATGTTCCGGCGATCTCCGAATAAAGCCAGGGGCATTGCGAAATTGGCGGCCCCCTGACGCCGCGCGCCGCCGCGTCCAGTCTCATTCTTCGCAGCTTGCCGCGGGTCTGTTCCGGAAGGTAAAGCCTTTCATGCCCCCAGAAACTCGGGCCGTCAAATGTTTCATGCGGCTCCCACTCGTCCGGATCGATCACCCTGCCGCCCCAGCCGTTCTCGACGAAGAATCCCGACGGCGAATTGGCGTAGAAGCCGGTCATGAAATCGTTCGTATGCCGTCCCAGAGTATAGGCGATGAGACCTTCTTCGTGCTGAGCGAGGTCGTAGCCCTGGCCGACATCGTCAAGATTTTGGTATTCGACCATGAAATGATGAAACCCGGCGCCGCCCGAACCTACGAGCGCAAAGCTGTGATGCCTCCCGTTGACGTGGAAAAAATAAAGTGGATAGGGCGTCAAGCCATAGTCGGTTAAATTGAAATCCAGCAAATCCGTATAGAATTTAACGCAAGGCGCCGGGTCGCGAACGTGCAAAACGGCGTGACCCATTCCTAAAGGACCGGTCTTGAAGCCGGATATCGGGCGTCCCGGGCGAAACGGCTCGGTATCGACTATCGGATTCCAGCACAATTCAACCCGGTTGCCTTCCGGATCCCGAAAACAAACTAGAGCTTCGACGCACCGGCGGTCGGCGAGCGCCCTTGAACCTTCGGCAACCTCTATTCCGGTGTTTTCAAGCCGGTTCGCATACATCGTCAAATCGTCGCAGCTATCAACTTCCCATCCCATGAAGGCTAGCGTATCGCCAGCCTCTCCTGAAATCGCGAGTCGCTGCTTCCGGTCGTCCATGCGAAACGTCAGCGATTTTCCGCCTCGGTCGACTTGCTGCATTCCTAGCAGCCGACCCGCGAATTCAGACCATTCCTCGCATTTGTCGGAACCGACCCCTAAATAGGCAAGTGCTGATACGCTCATAGCTGGCTCGCTCCTTCACAGATCGCCCCCCGGAATCCCTAGCGATTCCCGGTTGGCGAATACGGCATCGCCGCCCGATTTTCTCTGATCGTTCGAAAAATGCAATCCCTGCGGCTAGACTCCGCGCCGCGACGGCGACACGGCGAGGCGCGCTGCGAATGCTGCCGAAAACTTTTCCCGAAGCCGGCGAAGGAACTGATCGGGCAAGCGATTTGTTTGACTATACCGCATCTTGCGCATAACTTGTATGTTTCAAGCGAACCGGCTGTTCGCGGCAATTCCGGAGAAAATCATGAAGAAACTTGCAAAAAGGGCTGCATCGGCGACTATCGCCGCCGCTCTATGCGCCTCCGTCGCGGCGGCGGACGCAGAATACACGCTGACTATCGCTAGCTGGGCTCCGCCTTCGCATGGCATCAACGCGATGGCATGGCCGAATTTCATCAAGGCCATTGAAGAAGCCACCGATGGGCGCGTAACGGCCGAGGTCAAGTATAATCTCGCTCCGCCGCCCGCGATGATGGACCTTGTATTGGATGGAGCGGCCGATTTGACGTGGATTTTTCACGGGTATTCGCCCGGACGCTTCGTTGCCACGAAACTTATTGAGCTTCCGGGATATTCAGGCAGCGCCGAAGCGGCATCGGTCGCATACTGGCGAGTTCACAATGCGCATCTCGCGGCCCTGGACGAGCATCGGGGCGTCAAGCTGATCGGGTTGTCGACGCACGGGCCCGGGCAGTTCCACTCGAATGCGGAAATCAATGGGCTCGAAGACATGGCCGGTAAAAAGACGCGCCTGGGCGGCGGATTAATGAGCGATGTCGGAGCGGAGCTCGGGCTGGTTGGAATCCAGGTTCCCGCGCCCAAGGTCTACGAGACGCTGGCGTCGGGCGCAGCTGACGCAGTCATGATGCCGCTGGAGTCGCGAAAAGGTTTCAAGCTTACCGAAGTCGTCAAGAATATCTACTTGATGCCGGGCGGATTTTACCGCGGTTCGTTCGCGATGCTCATGAGCCAGGAAACATTCGACGGTCTGCCCGAGGACATTCGGCAGGCGCTTGATGAAAAGGTATTCGGCGAAACGCTGAGCCGCGAATTCGGCAAGGTTTGGCAGCATATCGACGATGAAGGCCTGGCCGTAACAGAGGCCGCTGACGACAATGCGATTATGGACGCTTCGGAAGAAGCCGTGGCCGCGTTCCGGCCGATCGCAGAAAAAATGAAAGCAAAGGTTCTGTCGGAACTCGGCGACAAGGGCGTGGATTCCGATGCGGCCTATGAAATGATCAAGGCGGAGCTGGCTGGATACTAGCGCTTTCGTCATCTTGAATGGGGGATTTCTGCGCGTGGTCGATACCCGGTCCTCGAGGCCGGGGCGACACTTCGACGGGATCCGAATCCGGTGCTGCAGGCGGCGCGACGAGCTTCGCCTGCATTGCGTGAAATATTGATCCCAATCGAAAACCCGGCGAATTGAGGATATGAATGGCGGGCCTTGTTGAAATCTCCCGACGGCTGTCTCGCCTCCCGATATTGCTTGCTTCCGCTTCGCTATTTGCCCTAATGGTCATGACGTTTGCGGACGTGGTGCTGCGCTCCGCCTTCAATTCCCCTATTGAAGCCGCAACGGAATTGACCCGGATCCTCATGGCCGTGATGGTTTTTTCGGTGCTTCCGGTTCTTTCGGTTGCCAAGGACCATATCGAGGTCGACCTAGCCGAGCCGCTCTTCAGCAGCGAGTTGTCAAAGCGGATTCGGACGGGGCTGATATTCCTTGCGTGCGGGGGCATGCTCATACTTCCGGCCGGCAAGGTGATCTCTTTGGCCGAGCGGGCGCGCTCCTACGGCGATCTGACCGAATATCTGAATATTCCGCAGTTTTACGTCGCGTGGTTTATCGCGATCATGGCGCACTTGACCGCCGCGGTACTTATCCTGCGCGGCTGTCTTGTTCTTCTCGGCTGCTTTAAACCGAATTCCGCCCGTGACTGAATCCATCGCAGGTTTCGTCGCGGTCCTGATCCTGGTTCTGCTTCGAGTGCCCATCGCCTTCGCAATGGGCCTCGTCGGCATGGTCGGCTACATGCTGGAGACCAGCTACCGCGGCGCCATTTCCATGGTCGCGCGATTGCTGATCGACGCAAGCCAGGATTACGGGCTCAGCGTCGTGCCGCTGTTCATTCTTATGGGACTATTCATCAACAAGGGCGGAATCAGCCGCGAACTCTACCAGGCCTCGTACGCATTCCTGGGTCATTTTCGCGGCGGGCTCGCTATGGCCACAATACTGGCGTGCGGCGGCTTCGCCGCGATTTGCGGCTCGTCGCTGGCGACGGCCGCGACTATGTCGAAAGTCGCCATGCCGCAAATGCGGCGATTCGGATACGGCGACAGCCTTTCGACGGCATCGATCGCCGCTGGCGGAACATTGGGAATCCTTATCCCTCCCTCGGTCATTCTCGTCATCTACGGATTGCTCACGGAGACTTCGATCGGCAAGCTTTTCATTGCGGGCATAGTTCCCGGGATAGTCGGCATCGTTTTCTACATACTCGCCGTTCGCTACACGATCTGGCGCAATCCATCTTCCGGACCGCCGGGCGAGCGCACCGGCTGGAAAGACAGGCTCGACGCTCTAAAGTCGATCTGGGCGGTATTGCTGCTGTTTTTTCTCGTAATCGGAGGTCTTTACGGAGCTCTTGACATCTGGCCGATATATCTCAGGTTTTCGCCGACCGAGGCGGCCGGAATGGGCGCGGCGGGCGCGTTCCTGATCGCCATCGCCCGCAGGAAGCTCGATCTTCGCTCTACGCTTGAAGTCTTGAAGGAAACGGCATTCACGGCGGCTGCGCTGTTCAGCGTGCTCATCGGCGCCTGGATCTTTTCCAATTTCGTCAATTTGGCGGGACTGCCCGAAGCTCTCCTGGAAGCAGTACGCGCCTGGTCTCTGTCGCCTTGGCTGATCCTGTGCCTGATTCTCCTAATTTACATTGCGCTGGGCTGCGTTTTCGAGAGCCTGTCCATGCTGCTTCTGACCGTTCCGATATTTTTTCCGCTGGTTCGGGATCTGGGGTTCGACCCGGTCTGGTTCGGAATTCTTGTCGTCGTCGTTACGGAAATTAGCTTGATAACGCCGCCGGTCGGCCTCAATGTTTTCGTATTGCGCGGCGTGGTCGGAGACGTGTCCACCGCGACCATATTCCGGGGCGTAACGCCTTTCTGGATCGCCGACATTTTTCGGCTCGCCTTGCTGGCGGCGTTCCCGGGGATCGCACTGTATCTAACCTGGCAAATGCACTAGGCAAGCGACGTATTTCTTGCGGCCATGCCTTGCGAACAATACTTCATGGCCGTTAACAGGCTGTGCCGGAACGGCTTGAACCAGACAGCCGAGCGGTCGAAAAACGGCGGACGATGCAATTCCCTCACACGGAGCGACAAATGAATCTCTACAATCTGGAAACATCCATCGAATCGGCATGGAACGCGCGAGACGAAATCAACCCCGCAACCCAGGGCGAATATCGCAATGCGATCGAAGCGACGCTCGAAGCCCTGGACGGGGGCGGCCTTAGAGTCGCGGAAAGGCAGCCGGACGGCTCGTGGCATGTCAATCAATGGGCCAAGAAAGCGGTATTGCTGGGATTCAGGCTAAGGGACATGGAGCCGCACGACGGCGGGCCGCAAGGATCGGGATGGTGGGACAAGGTCGACTCCAAGTTCAGGGGCTGGAAACCGGAGGATTGGAGAAAAGCCGGATTCAGAGCCGTGCCGAACTGCGTAGTTCGCAAATCCGCATATATAGCGCCGGGCGCGATCCTAATGCCGTCCTTCGTGAACCTCGGGGCCTATGTCGGCGAGGGCACCATGGTCGACACCTGGGCGACGGTCGGTTCGTGCGCGCAGATTGGAAGCAAGGTTCATCTGTCGGGCGGCGTCGGCATCGGAGGCGTTTTGGAGCCCATGCAAGCGGGGCCGACGATTATAGAGGACAATTGCTTTATCGGAGCCCGTTCGGAAGTCGTGGAAGGCGTTATCGTGCGCGAGGGATCTGTGCTGGGGATGGGAGTATTCATAGGCCAGTCGACAAAAATTTTCGATCGCGAAACCGGCACTGTAACCTATGGCGAAGTGCCCGCGTATTCAGTCGTCGTTTCCGGCTCCCTCCCTTCAAGGAACGGGGTCAATCTTTACTGCGCCGTCATTGTCAAACGGGTTGATTCCGGAACCCGCGCCAAGACCGCTGTCAACGAGCTCCTAAGAGACTGAGCCCGGAGAGGCCGTCGCGGATGCCGCCGATATTGACGATCGGCATCGATTCCGACAAATTCTACATAGGATACGCTTCTGCTGAACGCGATGAATGTAGCAATCGACCCGCTAAAGCTCGCCTCTGAACTCGTCAGATGCGCATCGGTTACGCCCGAGGAGGGCGGAGCGATACGGCTACTGGAATCGACGCTGTTGGAAGCGGGCTTCCGGTGCGTTCGCGCGGATAGGAACGGCATCGCCAACTTGTTTGCGCGCTGGGACGGGCCTGCGGACCGTCCGACGATTGGTTTCAACGGACATACCGATGTCGTGCCGCCGGGCGACGTTTCGTCCTGGGCGCACGATCCTTTCGGCGGGAAGGTCAGCGACGGCCAGCTTTGGGGCCGCGGCGCCGCCGACATGAAATCGGCCGTTGCGGCATTCGTTTCGGCTGCGGTCGAGTTTACGCGAGCCTTTCCGGAGGCGGGATCGATCGCTATCGCCATTACTGGCGACGAAGAAGGAGCGGCACGAGACGGAACAGTCGCGATTCTGGACATGATGGCGGAATGCGGCGAAAGAATGGACGCATGCATTGTAGGCGAGCCGACATGCAGGGAAAAGTTCGGCGATACCGTCAAGATCGGACGACGCGGATCAATGACGGCGGAATTCGCGGCGAAGGGCGTGCAAGGCCATGCCGCATATCCGCACTTGGCTAGGAACCCGCTTCCCGCCATTGCCTGCCTGGCTTCCCGGCTCTCGTCGCTGGAGCTGGACAATGGATCGGAATACTTCGATCCTTCAACTCTTGCGCTGACGTCTATCGAAACGAACAATGACGCAAAAAACGTAATTCCGGATTCCTGCCGCTGCTCCGCGAATTTAAGGTTCAACGACCTTCATTCCTCCGCCGGTCTGAAAAAACTCCTGACCGCCGAAATGCATAAGGTCGCCGCCAGGACGGGGATAGACTTTTCGCTTGAAGTTGAAGTTTCCGGCGAAAGCTTCATTGTCCACCCCGGCCCTCTAGCCCGGATGGTCGCAGACGCTATCGAGGAGGAAACCGGTATCATGCCGGAGTTCTCCACAAGCGGCGGCACGTCCGACGCGCGCTTCATCAAAGACCATTGCCCGGTAATCGAATTCGGCCTCGTCGGCAAGACCATGCACCAGATCGACGAATGCGCCTCTGTCGCGGAAATCCACAAGTTGAAGTCGACCTACGCTCGAATACTGAGGAAGTTCTTTGGATAAAAATCGCGCAGGCCGGCGGCTTGTCATTTTTGCGAGGGAACCGCGGGCCGGCGAAACCAAGACCCGCCTTGCGCGGCATTCCGGCGTCGTGGCCGCGGCATCATGGCAAAGGCGGCAGAATAATTTTCTAATTCGGCGCATCGGCTTCGACCGAAGATGGAAGACCATTATCGCCGCGAATCGGCCGAGGGAGGGAATTCCGGGACGCTGCTGGCCGGAATCGATCGATTTGATTCCGCAAGGCCGAGGCGACCTCGGCGATCGCATGAAGCGGGTTTTTTTAGAATCGCCTCCCGGTCCCGTCATAATCGTCGGAAGCGACATCCCCGAATTGTCCGCCGCTTCGGTCGAAAGAGCTTTCAGGGAACTCCAAAGGGGAGACGCAGTGTTCGGACCCTCGCCCGACGGCGGCTTTTGGCTCGTCGGGTTCAAAAGAATTCGGAAGATTCATCCCGCCGTATTCGAAAACGTACGGTGGTCGACCGAATACGCGCTGGAAGATTCCGTTGCTACGCTTCCAGAATTGAAAATCGTCTATGCCGACACGCTGGAAGACATGGATGCGACCAGAGATATCAGGCGGGCGGCGGCACAAAGGAAATCGATCGGAAACTGGATTTAGCGTCTGGGATTCGTTTCCCCGCACGGACGCATGTCTACTCCCGTTTCATGTGGCGGCGGAGTTCCCGCAATCGGGAATTCGACAACACTAGCATCGAACATCTGCCTCTTCGCGAATCGGGCGCCATGATCGCCGTCGAATTCACCGGTTCGTTCAAGTCCGCGCCCGGCCTTGCCCCATTTTTGGCCCAGGCATCGACAAGGTCGACGTTTCGGTGCCGTTCGAGGATGGAGACGCGCCAAATCTCGCAAAAGGAAAAAGAGCGCGCTCCGCCGCCGGCATTCAAGCCGTCCGCCATTATTGCATTTCGAGCCGACGAAGCCCGGGAAATCCTTGAAAACCGCTTGAAACCGCATCATGCGCCGCTGCGCCGGCGGACCGCCGAATCACATGGCGATGCGACTAGGAACGGCCGGTCCTTGAATCCTTCGATATTGCGCGAATTTTTTACTAGATCGCCAGCTTCCTGCACTCGTCCATATAGATTTCCCTTAGCCGGGCGGTGACGGGACCTGGCTTTCCGGAGCCGATATCAACGCCGTCTACGGAAACAACCGACTTCGCGAAATTAGTCGCCGAAGTTATGAAAGCTTCGGACGCGTTTTGCGCTTCTTCAATCGAAAACGGACGTTCCTCGACCTGCATCTGCGCTTCGCGCGCGAGCCTAAGAACCGCGGCTCGCGTTACGCCGTGCAATATATCGTTGGACAGCTGCCGCGTTACTATCGCGCCGGACTTCGTAACGATATAGGCATTGTTGGAGGTACCCTCGGTAACCAATCCGTCCTGGATCAGCCAAGCGTCGTCGGCGCCCGCTTTCCTGGCCATCATTTTGCACATGGACGGATAGAGAAGCTGCACGGTTTTTATATCCCGGCGAGCCCATCGCAAATCGTCGACCGAGATTACACGAATGCCTACGGGCCTATCAATCATCTCCTGGAGCGGCGAATGCTGAGTAAACAATACGATCGTCTGCTCGCAGTTTTCCGGGTACGCAAAATCCCGATCCGCGGCGCCGCGGGAAATCTGCATGTAGACGAGGCCTTCCACAATCCCGTTCAAGCGAACAAGTTCCCGGTGGATTTCGAGGATTTCGTCTTTTGAGGCGGGCAAATCGATTTCAAGCTCTCCCGAGGAGCGAACCAGCCTTCCATAGTGACCGTCAAAGTCAACGAGGCGGCTGTCGACCACCGACGTTACCTCGTAAATTGCATCGGCGAAAAGAAATCCCCGATCGAATATCGAAATTTTAGCATCTTCTTCGGCCAGATACTCGCCGTTTACATATACCGTCCTGCTCATTTCACTTCTCCGAATTGCGCCGGCGAGCCCCGTCATCCCCACAATCGCCGTTCGGGAGCATAAACCTTGCAGTCATGGTAGGCCAGCGCCGGCTCCCTGTCGGAGGCGATAAACAGCGGGGCGTCCAAGTCGACGATATCGGCTTCCTGGGCCGCCAATACCGCAGGCGCCGTTCCCAGCGACGTTCCGATCATGCACCCAAGCATGATCTTGAAACCATCAAGTTTCGCTCTTCTGATCAGCGCGAATGCCTCCGTGAGGCCTCCGGCCTTGTCCAACTTGACGTTGACCATCGTATATTTGCCGGAAAGCTCCGGCAGGCAACTTCGCGTGTGGCAGCTTTCGTCGGCGCAAATGTCGAACGGGCATTCCATTCCACGCAGCTCGTCGTCCGCACCGGCCGGCAGGGGCTGCTCGACCATGTCGATGCCCAGCTCTTCCAAATGCGGCACCATCTCCTTGAATTGCGCGAAATTCCAGCCTTCGTTCGCATCTACTATTATCGATGACCGAGGGGCGCCGCTTCGGACCTCCTTCAGCCTTTCGACGTCGCCGGAGCCTCCAAGCTTGACTTTCAGAAGCGGACGATAGGCGTTTGCTTCGGCCGAACGCTTCATTTTCGCGGGAGTATCCAGCGATAAAGTGTACGCCGTGGCAAGTGGCCTCGGTTCCGGAATGCCCGCCAGCTGCCAGACCCTTTTGCCCAGCCGTTTCGCCTCCCAGTCCCACATGGCGCAATCCACGGCGTTGCGCGCGGCGCCCGCCGGCAGCGCCTCCTGAAGCTCGCCGCGAGTCAATGGCACCGGCAACCCGGAAATCGCGTTCAATACGCTCTCTAGAGTTTCCCCGTAGCGCCTGTAGGGCACGCATTCGCCGCGGCCGGAAAAGCCATCCGAATCTATTTCGACGGCGACAACCTTGGCGGACGTGCGCGATCCCCGCGAAATTGCAAACGCGCCCTTCAGCCGGAATTCATTTATCTCCGCCGAAATTCGCATTGAACCGCGCTTTGAGAATAGAATTTTCGACTCAAATTTTTGCCAACTCGTCAACCAGTCGCCTCGCGCCGTTGCGCACCGGGTCAACAGCGGGATGCCCGACCAGCTCCTCGACTTCGGCAGCATAGTCGGATGCCTCCTGCTCCGACAGCGACGAAGTATTCAGCGCAACGCCGACAACGCGTGAACTCGGATTGGCCTGCCAGGCCATTTTTAGAGCCGTCTCCCGCAATTCCTCCAGCGAGCGGACATCGTAGTCGTCCAGGCCCCGCATTTTCACACGCGACGGGTCGTGGCAAAGGATAAGAGCATCCGGCTGCCCGCCATGAACAAGCGCAAGGGTTATTCCGGAATAGGAGATATGGAACAAGGAGCCCTGTCCCTCGATTATGTCCCAGTGATCCACGTCGTTGTCCGGAGTCAGCTGCTCGACCGCTCCCGACATGAAGTCGGCGACGACAGCATCAAGCGGGATGCCGCTGCCTTCGATGAGGATGCCGGTTTGGCCGGTCGCGCGAAACGTCGCCTTCATGCCTCGCGATTTCATTTCGCGATGGACCGCGAGCGCCGTGAACATTTTCCCTATCGATACGTCCGTTCCCACCGCCAGGAGCCGCTTTCCCGTTCTCTTTCTTCCATTCGCGATCGGAAATTTGCCCGAAGGAATCCTTACGTCATGCAAGCTCCTCCCCTTTCGACGCGCCGCCTCGGCGATGTCGGGCACATCGCGCAAATGGCTATGCAGTCCGCTGGCGAGGTCGAAGCCGAGGTCGATCGCCTCGACCAGCACTTGCTTCCACTCGTCCGAAATAACGCCGCCTCGGTTGGCGACGCTTACGACTAGCGTCTTTGCGCCGTCTTCCATCGCTTCGCCCAGCGAGTAGTCCCTAATGCCTAGATCGGCGCCGCACCCTTCCAGCCTGATCTGTCCGACAACATCGCCCGGCCGCCAATGATTGATGCCATGGCCAACTTTCGCCGCAAGTTGATCCTTGGCATCGCCCAGGAACAAGAGGTAGGGTTTAAGTATCATGCAACGAATCCCCCATTTTTCAAGCTCACTTCCGAAAAGACTGCGGCTGCATGAACTACCGCAAATCCCCCGGACTCAAGCTCTTACGAATTTGCAAATGCACTTGCAAATCAAAACTGATGGCAGTGTGTAAACCAATCAGTTTGAAACGGCGATGCGGCAAAGATTGCTAAGGAAGACCGCCTCTCTTGAGAATTGCCCTTCGCGAAACTTTCGACTCTGCTTGCCGGCGCTGGCGCGGACGGAATCGACCGGAGAATACGGTCGGCGCCGCGCTCGGCATCGAGCGAGAGAAATCGGCATGGCAAGGAAAAGCAAAGAGGCGGGCTGCCGCCTTCCCGAAGCCGTAGAGTTTCTGGCGAACCTTTCCGAGGAGGAGGCAGCGGCGCAATCGCCGGAGGTTCTGCTGAAGCGGGACGACGGCGGCTACGCGCGGTACTGGCGCGAAGGCGGCGAAGTGCTCTGTCGCGACGCGGACTCCGCCGGCATCGAGCGCCGGCCGGACGCGCTCGAGGAGCTGCTCGAATCGGGGAGGAGGAATTTCGAGGAGCTGCTTCCGAAGCTTGCGGCGGAGCTGCTCGGGCCGTCGCCCGACCTGGACATCGTCGAGACGGCGTTCCGCGACGGGCTGCTCGGCAGCGGCACGGTGGCCCTTGGGGCGCTTTTTGAGGCGGTGGACCGCGAGCCGCCGGCCGGTTCCGGCCTGTAGGAGCTGCTGCGCGGCGATGCAGCGCCACCAGCGAAAATCCAAGCGGGTCACCGACCCGGATCGGCCCGGTTGAGGTCGAGCGAACCTACTTTCGATGCCCTGACTGCGGCTGCGGCCATTTTCCCTTCGACCGCGCGCTCGGGATCAAGGGGGTGGGGGGAGCCACAAGCCGGGAGCGGCGCTTCATCGCGGACGCGGTGGTCGACCGCAGCTACGAGGCCTCGAGCCGCAAGCTCGCGAAACTCGCCGGCGTGTCGAAGGATCGGCAGGCAGCTCCGGCGATTCGAGCGCGAGGCCGTCGAAGCGGGCGACCCTCCGGCGGCAAGGACCTACCTGTCGACCGACGGCACGGGGGTTCCGGTGCGCATGGAGGAGGCGGAGGGCGTTCGCGGCAAGGGCGAGGACGGCGAGGCGGAGGTATTCGTCGTCCATTCGGCCGAGACGAGGCACCCGGAGACCGGCGAGCCGGAAAATGTCCCCGGCAGTGAGACCTGGAGCGGCAGCATCGACAGCGCCGCCGCCATCGGCGGCGTGAGTCGCAAATCGGACTTCGCTGCGCGGCTGGAGCGAGAAGCCATAAGAACCGGACTGCGCGAGGCCGATGAGCTGGTGGTGATTTTGGACGGAGCCTCCTGGATCCTCAACGTGTGCGAGGAGCTGTTCGCCGGCCAAAAGGTGACCTGCATTCTCGATTTCTGGCACGCGACTGAATACTCGGGCAAGGCGAAGCGAGAGAAGCGATTAAAGGAGCTCAAGTCCGGGTTGAAGGCCGGAGGCGTCGCCTCGATCATCGGCGAACTCGAGCCGCATCGCGACAGGGACGAAGCCGTGGCGAAGTGCATCGACTATTTCAAAGGGAACAGGGAGCGCTTGCGCTACGACAGCTACCGGAAGCGCGGCATGCAGATCGGCTCCGGAGTGGTCGAAAGCTCGTGCCGGCACATCGTCGGGCTTCGCCTCAAGCGCCCCGGAAGCCGCTGGACGCTCAAGGGGTCGAACGCCATGCTGGCAATCAAATGCGCGCTTGCGAACATGCGCTGGGTGGACTTCATGGACTGGAAAGTCGGATTGTCGCAGGCGGCATAATCAAAAAATTTGACCTACACCCCCTCCCCCGCCGGACACATCTAAATATAACTATTATAAAGGCTACGATATTCTTATATTCTGGAAGTGCTTCAATAGCTTGGCGCAACCGAATTTCCAACCCTGGAACAGATCATGAGGAACGAAATCCTACGCTATGCGTTTCAGACCCATTTTGCTCACGACAACAACTTGTGTGCCGACAATCTCGCCTTCCGCTGCAGGAGCCCTTTCCGGCCTGTTCTTAAAACCGCCGTTTCCAATACAGTCTTGTTCGCAGATAAAGTGGGTTCAGCCCGATGATTGCAGGCTGGTTACAAATAATCCGGGTTCATTCGCAATTAATTCGGGTCTCACCCCATCGATAGACGCACTTAATTCGGGCAGAAAATCACGATGATTGCAAGCCAAAGCGATTATAATTGCAGGTCGCCACATCTGCCGCCATGTCGACCCGCAGGGAAATCTCCGCGACCACGGAAAACGCGTTCTCGGCTCCTGAAAGCCGCGACACGGCGTGCTCTCTCGGGTCGTTTATGGGCAGATGCCCGCGCATTTTGCCCTGAAGGCGATGAAATCGGCCCTTGGAGAGGCCGGGATGACAAGAAAACGGGCCTGAAACGCTTAGCGTAGGATTTCGCCCCCTACCGCAAACGACCCCGTACTGGACAAGAGCACCCTCGACGGCTACTGACCGAAAAGTCGTGCGAGCCGAGCTTGCTCGAACTCGGTTCTTCAGGGTAGGAAAATTTGACCGAGGGTTCCAGAAGCCGGAAATGGTCAAGCGCCGCCTGTGTGTCGTAGTGTCACCCAAATTCAAGACCCGTCCCGGACCGTGCACCGTAGTTCCCCTGAGCCAGTCCGCGCCCGACCCTGTGATGCCGTACCATTACGAGTTGCAGATACCCTTCGAGATGCCGCGAAGCTGGGGAAATTCGGAACGGTGGGCAAAGTGCGACATGATCTGCGCCGTCGGCTTCCATCGTCTGGAATGGTTGCGCCTGGGAAAGGACAGGAAAGGAACGCGGCAATATCAACGAACTCCCCTGTCTAACGCGCACTTGCGCAACATCGGCAACTGCGTGCTTGCCGGTTTGGGCATCCCGCCTTTGACAGACTGAGACAGGATTGCAATATACCTGTTGTGGCGGCTCTGCTTCGGCACCCGTTTTGAAGACCCTGCCAAGGGCCACTGGCCACTGAAACGATAGCAAGTTTCCGGTCAGTGCTGTGAGGCTCCTTCGGTGCAAGCCGTGGGAGCCTTTGCATTTTCCTCTGACGGAAGGCTTACCGCCCAGCGGTCCTCGAGAAGCGGTTAAGAGAATGCGGCGGACGGAGCGGGAGCTGGCGGATCTTTCCATCCTTCGGCGGCGCCGGGAGCTGGAAGCGGAGATCAAGGCGGCGCGGGAAAGCCTGGAGATCCTCCAGTTGGAACTGAAGGCCCTGCCTGCGGCGATGCCGGCCGGCCGGGAAGACGCGGCGCTGGCATCACATCGCGGTCTGGAACCCCTCCTCCGGCCCCGAAGGGCTGAAGGCGCGGGCGGAATGGCCGAAGGACGTGCCGGCATTGGAGGCGGACCGCGAGATCCGGAACTGGGGCCTGGCCGGCCATATCGACATGGTCGAAGGGCGGGCTGCGGAGCCCGAGCCCGGGGAGATCTCCGAACCGGAGCCAGAGGAGCCGCGGGATGACGACCCCTCGCCCGATCCGTTCTGAACCCACTTTATCTGCGAACAAGACTGTATTGGAAACGGCCGTTTAGCGGACACCTTCCGGACCGCCTGAAAATTGCCTAAAACCGTTCAAAGTCCTGTTCGGAAAAGTTGTCCCGCATCCCGTGTCCCGATACATTGGCCCCGTAGACCTTTTCCGAACAGGCGGACACCATGCTGGCTTGATATGCACGCGTCTCGACGCTCGACCAGAACCCGGAGCTGCAGCTCGATGCGCTCAGTGCCGCCGGATGCGAGAGGATATTCGAGGATCGGGCCTCCGGCGCGCGCGCCGACCGGCTTGGCCTTGCCCAAGCGCTCGGCTGGCTGCGGAAGGGAGATACCCTAGTCGTCTGGAGGCTGGACCGGCTGGGGCGAAGCCTGCCGCAGCTGGTGGCGAAGGTTCGTGAGCTCAAGGAGAAGGGGTTTGGCTTCCGCTCGCTCGCCGAGGGAATCGACACCACCATCGCCAGCGGCACGCTGGTCTTCCATGTCTTCGGGGCACTGGCTCAGTTCGAGCGGAATCTCATCAGGGAGCGGACCATGGCCGGCCTAGCCGCGGCCCCGGACCGGCGGGCGGCCGAGCAAGCTCACGCCGCAGCAGCGCCGACAGGCCGAGGCGATGCTGAGGGATACTCCTTCGTCAGCGACGTGATTCGCAACCTCTCGATTGGGCGCACGGCCTTCTACCACCACTTTCCGAAGGAGCGGATCCGAGAGATCAGGCGGTGACGGCAGGGCCACCCTCGCTTTTCATTCCGATGGCCTAGAGTCGATCAATGTTACTGTTCCCGAAAGGCGGATTGATCCCCGGAATTTTTTTCAAGTGCACCGGAATCTGTATCATCCTTTCCGCTTTAGATTGCATTGTTTCCCTGAGGACAATATTCTTCCTTTCGGGCAATGAAGATTTGGTGCCTGCAAGACTATCTGTTCGAAGAGAAAGAAGCTGAGGCCTAGGCAGAATGCAGATCGATCGCCTGAAACTACGGAATTTCAGAGGATTCTCCGAGCTGGATCAAGGTCTGAACGGCCGCTTTACCCTGATCGTCGGAAACAATGGCGTGGGCAAGTCTAGCCTGCTTGACGCCCTGTCCGTCGCCTTTAGCTCTTTCCTTCTGGGTATTCCCGTGGCTACCGCGCGCCACATTCAACAAAATGAGGTGCGCGAATTCGAACAGGATTTTGACGGCACGCCAGAGTTCAACAAGGCCTATCCGGTCGTTGTGGAAGCTGAGGGCAGGATAACGCATCCGCTAACTGCCAAGGTTACAGATATACGCTGGAAACGCTCACTGAGCAAAGAAACGGGGCGCAGTACGATCAAGGATGCGCGTGCGCTGTCGTCTATCGCGGTTGAAGCCTACCAGGCTGTGAAAGATCGGGCCAATCCTACGCTGCCTCTCTTGTCCTACTACGGAACCGGTCGCTTGTGGGCCGAGCCCAGAAATGTCGAGAAAGGGCGACGGCGATCACGGTTCGATGCCTACCGCAACAGTCACGAGCCACGTGTATCGGCGGCGGATTTGCTCGATTGGTTACACCGAGAGAGGTTGAAGGAATTCGAAACCGAACACTCATCGCGGCTGCTTGCCGCCTGGAACAAAGCTGTCGAAGCCTGTTTCGAAGAAAATGTCGAAATTACATACTCCCCTTCTCGCGAGCGCCTCGAAGTCCGGTTTATCCCCCGCCAGCAAACCGTTGCTTATGAGAATCTGAGCCACGGACAACGCAACATCCTGTCCATGATTGGCGATATCGCTTTCAAGGCGATCATTCTCAACCCGCACCTCGGAGATGAGGCGGTGACCGCGGTGAAGGGGATCGTCTTGATCGACGAAATCGATCTACATCTGCATCCACGCTGGCAACGCGTCATCGTGCCGGCCCTGCTGCAAGCTTTCCCGCAACTGCAGTTCGTCGCCACAACACATTCGCCCTTCATCATACAGTCACTGAGCGAAGGCGTATTGCTAGATCTGAACGATATGGAACTTGATAACCAAGTTCACAATCTGCCGCTCCGCGATATCGTCGAGGGCGTGCAGAAGGTCGAGACAAGTGATCGCTCCGCACCATACATGCAGAAGATGCGCAGAGCGGAAGACTATCTGAGCCTTGTCGAGAAACTCGCCACTCTTACCGACCCTGCAGAGCGGGCAAAACTGGAGGAAAGACTAAAATCGATGGAAGCGCAGATTCAGGACCCCGGTCTTGAGGCAATGATGAAAATCGAACGCCTGGCCAAGTCGAGGGACTATTGATGCGGCCGGTCGCGAAAGGCCTGCCCCCGCAAATTGAATATGCCCATTACCGGGACGCGCTTGACGACTTGGCGGGCCAAATCGGTTTATTCTGCAGCTATTGCGAACAACCGATTCAGCACGCGCCCGAAATCGAGCATGTGCAACCGAAGAGCCTGGAACCCCACCTTGAGCGAAGCTGGAACAACCTCCTCCTTGGCTGCACGAACTGCAACAAGACCAAAAGCGACAATCCAGTGGACCGCACTCAGGTGGCCTTTCCGGACACAGACAATACATTTCGAGGGCTTGTGTTTCTTGAAGACGGCAAAATTACGGTGTCTCGCCATTTGACTGGTGAGCAGACCGAGTTGATAAGGCAGGTCGTCGGACTCGTGAGGCTGGACCGACATCCCGATGCCGAGGAAAGGGATGACCGACCGACCGCTCGGGACAAGCGCGCATATTTGCGACGCGATGTCTGGGCCTTGGCAAAACGATGTCTAGGGCACATCGAGCAGCCAGAAAATAATCCTTCGATTCGCAGCATAGTCGCTGAGGTTCTTGCGCCTTCAAAGGGTTTCTTCTCGCTTGTTGACAGAAACTAAAAAGCGCGGCCATTTGATTATTTGGGGCGCGTTTTCGGCCTGCTTGGAAAAAGATGCGAGTGGCGTGTTTTCGGTTCCCGTCCGGTGCTTTTGGAGCCTAGGTTCGGTCTTTGGCGCGGCCTGCTCTTCTTTCCAAGTAGCCCTGGCCGCCGCGCCGCGCGCGC
>MPMP01000071.1 GCA_002238565.1 Albidovulum sp. bin36 | reverse complement strand
GTCTGGGAGGGTCGGCTTCCGCATTGGACTTTTCGAGGCCTGCTTAGCGTTCACTGCACGTTCCGGCCCGCATGTTCGCTGAACCGCCCTAGGCGGCCCTTTTCACCGAGTGCTTCAACCCATGTCGTTACCTCCATGAACCGCTCGGCTGCTACCAGCTGGAGCGACAGTTGCTGCGCGGGATTCGCACCCGCTTGAAGAAAGCGCCTTTCCACGGCGCACCAAACTATTTGACCTACACTCGGCAAATCGTTATAGCTTGCGGCTGCTGCAATGTACTCATATATTGCATTTGTAAGTGGAACAGGGCAGGCGTACTCTCCATTAGCTCCATCGGAGACGAAAGAATTTTGATGGAAGGCGTGGCTAAGGGGACAAATGAGCGCGATCGAGTCAGTTCAAGTAGTTGATTTCTTCAGCGGTTGCGGGGGGACAAGTGCAGGCCTCCGGCAAGCGGGCATGGAAATTATTCTCGGAATTGATGAAGATGAAGATGCGGCGGCAACCTTTCAAGGTAACTTCCCAGAAGCTGGATTCATTTGTCGAGATATTCGCCAGATTTTCTCTTGGGAATTGGAATCGTATCTTACTCGCCAGCGTGAACGGCCACTTTTGTTTTCGGCGTGTGCGCCATGCCAGCCGTTTTCGAAGCAAAACCGGAAAAAGTCGAGGTCCGATTCTCGGGTAACGCTATTGGACGAGTTGAATCGCTTTGTTCGACGCTTTCGACCAGAATACATTTTTCTTGAGAACGTTCCGGGTATTCAACGTATAAACCCGTCGAGTGGGCCACTTGGCCGCTTTTTGACGTTTCTCGATGAGCTTGATTACTGCGTTGCTCACGACGTGGTTGACTTTCTCGACTATGGCGTGCCCCAGACCCGACGTAGATTCGTGATGATCGCAAGTCTACTGGGCGATATTGCTTTGCCCGCTGCGACACATGGGCTGAAGAATGGATTGCATCCGTATTCGACTGTCTGGGAGTGGATTGGTGACCTGCCCGCGATACCTGCGGGCGGTCGAGACGACGGGACTCGCAATCATCAAGCGGCAGCCCTCTCGGCGCGGAATCTGCGGCGTATTTCGAGCACCCCGGAAGGGGGCGATCGCCGGGACTGGCCAGAGCATCTCATTCTGCCGTGCCACGAAGGTCACAAGGGGCACACTGATGTTTACGGTCGTCTAAGTCGGGATCGCCCTGCAAGCACCCTTACGACTCGCTGCATCAGTCTGTCAAATGGTCGCTTCGGCCACCCTACCCAAGACCGTGCGCTCAGCGTCAGAGAGGCGGCTTGTCTACAGACATTTCCGAGGGAATTCGCATTTGAGGGCGGTCTCGCATCTATGGCAGTGCAGATAGGAAACGCCGTACCCGTGGAGTTGGCCCGCAAATTTGGGGAGACCATAAACGAGCACGTTGATTCGATTGCTGGTTTGGCGGGCGCCTAAATGGTTGGAATTCGGGTCCGTGCTCGCGCATTGGATATGCTGGGCCGTCAGCAGATCGCTGGTATTCCCACGGCAATTAGCGAACTATTCAAGAACGCACATGATGCATATGCCCATAGGGTCGAAGTGGATTTTCTCCGTCGATCCAGTGTGCTGATTTTGAGAGACGACGGCATTGGAATGTCGCGCCGAGACTTTCTGGATCGCTGGCTGACACTGGGGACGGAAAGCAAGCTGGGGGTCAACTTCGGCATGGCACCACCTCCGCTCGATCCATCCCAAGCTGTTCGACCCATTATGGGAGAGAAAGGCATTGGTCGATTAGCCATTGCGGCTATAGGGCCCCAGGTATTGGTACTCACACGCGCTAAGGCGCAGGAAGAGTGCGACGAATTGGTGGTTGCGTTCATACATTGGGGAATCTTCGGACTCCCCGGCGTAGACTTAAGCGACATCCAAATCCCGATGAGGATGTTTCCAGGGGGCTCGTTGCCTTCTGGTAGCGATATTGCTGATATGGTAGCTGAGGTCCGCGAGAACGTGGAAGAGGTTGCTGCTGGGCTACCGCGTTCTCTCGTGAGAGCAATTCTTGGCGACCTAAATCGGCTTGATATAAATCCTCTCGAGTTATACAGGCGCCTTCCCGAGGGACCGTCGCTAGTGGGCGACGGGCACGGTACGCACTTCATAGTGGCGCCGACTGAGGAAACACTCCCGGAAGATATTGATGGCAGCAGCATAGACGATACAGCTCCACCTCTCATAAAGGTCTTGGTTGGCTTTAGCAACACAATGACTGATCCAAGTGCCTCGCCAAGAATTGTCGCGCGGTTTCGGGACCATGCTCTGGATGGGTTGCTGGCGGAAAGAATTGCCGGATCCGCATTTTTCACGCCGGACGAATTCAAGAGTGCCGACCACCACGTAGTCGGCAACTTTGATGAATACGGTCAATTTAGGGGGAGAGTGAAGGTTTACGGGTCTGATCCCAGGGAGTTTCTGTTGCCTTGGACAGAGGCTGGTGGACGCCCGCTACAGTGTGGACCTTTTCGGATTAACTTTGCTTATGTGCAGGGAGAGGCGAGGGCAACAAAATTGCCTCCGGAAGAACATGCTCGAATGGCAGCCAAACTCAATCGTATTGGAGGTTTGTACATCTACAGAGATGGGATTAGAGTTCTTCCATACGGCAATTCAGATTACGATTTCCTGAATATTGAGAGGAGACGTACGAAAAGCGCATCCTACTATTTCTTTTCATATCGTCGCATTTTTGGTGCCATAGATATTACACGAGAGGACAACCCAAATCTTGTAGAGAAGGCCGGGAGAGAGGGATTTAGAGAGAACCGGGCGTACCGCCAAGTTAAGCACTTACTAGAGAATTTGTTCGTTCAGCTGGCTGCGGAATTCTTCCGAGAAGGAGGGTTGCTGGCTGATGAATTCGTAAAGATACGAGGAGAATTGGAGCGCAACGAAAGGCTTCGACGCAAACGTGCCCGGCAAGTTCGCGTGCGCAGGGAAGAGTTGGCTAGACGGCTGGACCGGTTCTTTGATTCCGTGAATGCAAGAAAGCCGGAGGCCGAAGTGGAAGCTGCACTCGGGAGCGCTCGAAAGAGATTTGAAGCCATCGGCAGTCGGCTGGACAACAGGGAGACCGCCCAGGACTTTCTCGACTTAGAGAGCGAGATACAGGCTGCTCTGGGCGACATCGATGTGGCTTACAGGATAGCTGGGGTTCGCGGGTTTGGGTTGACGCAGCGTTTGCAACGCGATTGGGAAGCGTATTTGGTTGAGCGGAATCGTCTTGAACAAGAAGTGTTTGTGCCGGCGGGTGAGGAATTGTCGGGTATCGTCTCTGAATTTGCTGTTCACGTCCGGGCTGACCTGGATGATCGGCGACGGCTCGATCGTGTGATTAAGGACACAGGGGAGCGACAACGAAAAAGGGCTGCCGCAGTAGAGCGGGAGACGAGGGAGGAGTTGGAGCAGGTGCAGGAGCGCGTTCTTGCGCGGACTCGAGATGGGCTATCTTCGGTGGAGACGGCGATCCGACAAACAGTGAGTGAGTTCGAAAGAACCGACACAACCTCGCTCGACGCGAGGAAGTTTGAAAGGCTCAAGGCGAGGTTAGAAGAGCGTATTTTGACAGTAGCGGAGTTGCAGGCGAGTACTCTCGAGAGGCTGCGCGAGCAGCTTAGAGGTGTTGGCACCGACGACGGCTTGGAGCAGGAAGATATAACGGGAGCGTTGGAGGAGGAACTGGAAGCACTACGAGCTCGGGAAGAGGCCGGATTGCAGTTGGCGCAGGTCGGAATGGCGCTCGGGATAGTACATCACGAGTTTACAAGCACGATCCATGGTGTGAGAAACAGCTTGAGGCGATTGAAGCCTTGGGCAGACGCGAATAAGCGGCTTGACCGGTTGTACCAGGAGATTCGGTCGAATTTCGATCATCTAGACGGCTATCTCACGCTATTCACGCCTCTGGATAGGCGCCTACAGCGTCGTCGCGTAAAAATCAAAGGAGCCGAGATCCACCAATTTCTGATGGACCTTTTCGGAGATCGGTTGAAGAGGCATGGTATAGAGTTGAATTCGACCGAGGGGTTCTCGAATGCGACGATATTCGGTTTTCCATCGTCCTTCTATCCATGTTTTGTCAACTTGGTGGACAATGCGATCTTTTGGGTTGCGAGCCATGGACGCTCCGAGGGGCGTCTAATTGATCTGGATAGCGATGGCGAGGCTTTCACGGTGACGGACAGCGGGCCGGGCATTCGCCCGCGTGACAGGTATGTCGTTTTTGAAATGGGTTTCACCCGTCGGCCGGGAGGTCGGGGAATGGGTTTGTACATTTCCAGACAGACGCTTAGGCAAGTCAGCTATGTGCTAACATTGGATCAGTATGAGGAAGGCCGTGGCGCGAGGTTCAGAATCGCGCCGGCTGCGACAGAGCCCACGGATGATTAAGAGTTTGTTCCTTAAGTCGGCAAATTATCTATATATTGATCAATATAGGAAACTTTTTACATCAATTCACAATATGTGGTATTATGATTCATGCTCTAAGACACGGTGACACAAACAAGAGAGGGCAATTAATGGACGGAGCGGACCCTAAGGCCTTTCAGAGTATGTCGAAGGGCGTGGCCGAGCGATTCCTTCAGACCGTGGTGGTTTTGGATGACGGGGCCTATATGAGACCCACGGAGGCTCCGCCAGCGGTGGTAGAGCCGGATGAAAACGTGGCAATCCCAGAGGAACCGGAGGAAGGAGAAGGAGCCCCTGCGAATCCAGCAGCAACGCCGATCAATGCGTTGGACGCACAAACGCTGATCACCGGTTTCGCGAAGCTGGGGTTGGTCTGCGCGGTGCTTGGACCGCACTTGGATGAAGACGGTTTTGAAGCAACTGTGAGAGCATCTCGCAGAGCAGATATTGTCATTCTCGATTGGCAGCTGGGCGATCACGGGGAACGCGCCAAGGACATTATTCAAAAAATCATTAATGATGACGCGGCAGAAGGCGGCCGAGTTCGCATGATAGTCGTTTATACCGCAAGCTTGGATCTCGAAACTGCTCGCAGCGCGGTAGCTAGAGATATAACCGGGTTCGAAGCCATCGGTCGGCCGGGAGGAGTATTGGCGCTTGGAACACGGCAATCTCGAATTTTGTTCATCAGCAAGGGAAAGACATCGGAGATTGGTGGCAGAATTGAAGAAGAACAACTGCCCACTCGATTAGTCGAAGAGTTTGTGGAAATCACAAAGGGATTATTGTCAAATGTGTCGCTCGGTAGCATAGCTGCAATACGGAAAGAGACACACCGTATGTTGGCTAGATTTCATCGCGGATTGGATGCGGCGTTTCTGACGCACCGTATGTTGCTCGTTTCACCGGAGGATGCCGAGGCGTACGCTGTGGATCTGGTGACTGCGGAATTCATTGCGACACTTCAAGGAAAGAGAATCGGTAGTGTATATGCCGACAGGGACGCAATCCAGGCGGCTCTCAACGAAATTCATGGGAATGGAGAGGAGTTCCGGATAATGGTCGCGAAAAATGCGGCAGCAAACGCGAAAACTGTTTCGGTTGAGAACTTGATGAAGCTAGTGGATAGTGGTCCCGCGGGCCTTGAAGATATTCCGGATATACCAAGTGGTAAGAGTCAACAGGACAAGCTCCATCAACGCCTCTATCTGGTGCTTTCATCGGACCTGGAGAAGGGCATGGCCGCTCATCATGAGTTTGCTCGGGTGAGCGCACATGCTAGAGAGCGTGCACTAGTGGGAATGGATTACCGGGCACGGCTTGATCTGGGAAGCATCGTTCGTTCGGGGGAAGAGTATTTGGTATGCATTCAGCCAACTTGCGATACTCTAAGGTTGCAAGGAGCTACGCAATTTCTGTTCGCGGTTCTCACAAAGAGCGAAGAGGAGTTTGACGTAGTCGTGCAAGACGAAAGGCGAGTGGAGAACCGGCTGAAATTGAATTCAAAAAGTTCTGAAGTAAGAGCCGTAGCGTTTGAACCGGATGGGGCTACGGCAACGGTACTGAGTTCACCCAGAAATGAAGAAGGCGCGTTCACCTGTGTTGCAGGGCAAGGATATGTGTGGTTGTGTGACCTTAAGGCCTCTTTTGCACAACGATTTGTTCATCGCATTGCGACAGATCTTTCTCGAATTGGGCTGGAAGAGTTCGAGTGGCAGAGACGACATGCTCCGAGATCCCAGTAAGTCGGGATCGAATGGGTGGTGATAGTGGAGCATTGAGTTGAGGTGTAGGGCGAGTCGGGGAGAGGAATGGATGACTAGGCTCGTCACATGTCGAGGTGCGCAAGGCAGTTCGAAAATAAGTCTGTTCTGGGTGGCGGTGGCTAAATGGATGTGCGCGACCGTGGTGGAATCGGTGATGGTCGAGGTGATGGCTGGACGAGGAGATGGGCAGAGCGATGGATCCTCTAGGGAAAGAAAGGCGCGCGCAATTCATGAGTCGAGTTCGGACCAAGGATACCGGCCCGGAGATAGCGGTCCGGAGAAGAGTGCACGCCATGGGGTTTCGCTATCGATTGCATGCCGGGGGACTTGCCTAGTCGACCGGATTTAGCGCTTCCCAAGCTCCGAAAGGAGTTTTGGGTGCGTAAGCTCGAAGAAAACACTTCACGGGACCGGCGGGTGATTGCAAAACTTCATGCAAGGGGATGGGCCACAGAAATAGTGTGGGAATGTGAAACGAAGAGTCCCGACATCCTATCGGGGTGTAAACCAATTTGTTTGAAATGGCGATGCGGGAAAGATTGTTAAGGAAGACCGTCGCTTCGCCGCTCTTGAGAATTGCCCGTCGCAAGACTTTCAACTATGATAGCCGGAGGCGTCGCCTCGATCATCGGCGAACTCGAGCCGCATCGCGAACGAGGCGAAGTGCATCGACTATTTCAAAGGGAACCGGGAGCGCTTGCGCTGCGACAGCTACCGGAAGCGCGGCATGCAGATCGGCTACGGAGTGGTTGAAAGCTCGTGCCGGCACATCGTCGGGCTGCGCCTCAAGCGCCCCGGAAGCCGCTGGACGCTCAAGGGGGCGAACGCCATGTTGGCAATCAAATGTGCGCTTGCGAACATGCGCCGGGTGGACTTTATGGACTGTAAAGTCGAATTGTCGCAAGCGGCCTTTTCAAAAAATTTGATCTACGCCCCGAGTCGACGCTTAAGGCCAGGCAATCCGCCGATCGGCCGCGATACCCGCGCCGGCCCGAACTTTGCGGCGGAACCGGCCAGGGCTTCGAAACTTCTCGAGTATTCTCGCAGTCGGCTTCCATCGTTTCACAGGGCTCGCTGTCGAAGGCAGAACGATTTTCGCAAGGCGAATCTCGGCGCGCCGACCGCGAGGCAATCGGAAGAATCCGGCATGCGGCCGGCCGCCGGCTTCCATTCGCGCGAAAATCGAAAGTTGCCTTTTCCCGAACAATCGGGAACAATTCAACGCGCTGGGAGTCGTCGGGGACGTCACTCGATCCCGGCGAATCCGGCTGCGGAGATTTCGCCGCCGAACCACGATGATTAAGGAGCAACCTATGAAGAAGAAATTTGCATTCGCTGGAATTGCGGCGGCAGCGGCGATTGCCACATCCGCGGCGGCGGAAAACTGGGACATGCCGATGGCCTATGCCGACAGCAATTTCCATAGCCAGAACGGCAAGAAATTTGCGGAAGCCGTCGGAATTTGCACGGGCGGAGAATTGACGATTACCGTTCACGCCGGCGGCTCCCTGTTCAAGGGCAACGAAATCAAGCGCGCCGTGCAAACCGGGCAGGCGAAGATCGGCGAGCGGCTACTGTCCGCGCACGCGAACGAAAACCCGCTCTACGGAATCGATTCGGTGCCGTTCCTCGCCACGTCCTACGCCGCGAGCGAAAGCCTCTGGAATGCCGCCAAGGACGCCATGGCCGAAGCCATGGACGCCGAAGGACTCGTTTTGCTTTATTCCGCTCCGTGGCCGCCGCAAGGCATCTACTTCAACCAGCCGATCAATTCCGTCGCCGACATGGATGGCATCAAGTTCAGAGCCTATAACGTCGCGACGTCGAAACTAGCGGAATTGGCGGGCATGCTGCCCGTTCAAATCGAAGCGGCGGACCTTACGCAAGCGCTTGCGACCGGCGTGGCCTCGGCCTTCGTCTCATCTGGCTCGACGGGCTACGACAGGAAGGTGTGGGAGCATCTGAGCCATTTCTACGACACGCAGGCCTGGCTGCCGAGAAACTACGTTTTCGCAAACAAGAAAGCTTTCGAAGCGCTTGACGACAACAAGAGAAACTGCCTGAAGTCCGCAAGCATCCTCGCCCAGATCGCGGCGACGGCGCGTTCGGAACAGCTCGCCGGATGGTATCTAACCGAGCTTGCCGCGAACGGCATGTCCGTTCAGCCGCCCAGCGAGCAGCTTGCGGCGGATCTCGCCGAAATCGGACAGGTCATGGCGGCTGAATGGTCGGACTCCGCAGGCGAAGCAGGCATGGCGATCGTCGACTCCTTCAAAATGTCTCAATAGCCCCTGTTCGGATTTTAACGAGGCACTCGCGGCCCTTCCGCAACGGGGACGGGCCGCGATTCATTCGGAGGCGCCCGCTTGCCGGCAATTCGAAAATTTCTGGACGGCCTCTATCTGCTGGGCGGCGCCATCGGCGCCGTGTTCCTGATTTTCATCCTGCTGATTATCTGCGCGCAGATGCTGGCCCGCTGGACGGGCACCACGTTTCCGGGTTCAACGAACTACGCCGGCTACTGCATGGCGGCTTCGACTTTTTTCGCTCTCGCCTACGCATTGAACCACGGCGCCCATATCAGAGTGACTCTCTTCCTCGGGAAAATGGGAAGATTTCGGCGAATCGGCGAAATTTGGTGCTATTCGATAGCCGGATGCACGATGACTTTTTTCGCATGGCACGCGCTGCAGCGCAATTTGCAAACCAAGGAGTTCAATTTCCTGAGCCAGGGGCTGGACGCGACTCCTCTCTGGATTCCCGAAATCGCCATGACCGCCGGAGCCACCGTGCTCGCGGTCGCGCTTTGGGACCATTTGATTCGAATTGTCTTCACCGATCATTTGGGCGTTTCCAAGACCGGCGCGGCCGAATCGCAGGAGTAGCGGCGTGGATCATTTCACACTTACGGTCATTTTTCTTTTCGTCCTGTTCCTCCTGCTCGGAACGGGGGTCTGGATCGGCATGGCCCTCATGGGCGTCGCGGCCGTCGGAATCATCCTATTCGACAAGGGGTTCGTCGGCGCGAATCTGACCGACAAGGCATGGGACAGTTCGTCGAGCTGGACGCTGACCGCGCTGCCGCTGTTCATCTGGATGGGGGAGATTCTGTTTCGCACGCGATTATCCGAGGACATGTTCAAGGGGCTGTCGCCGTGGATGGCGAGGCTCCCCGGAGGATTGCTTCACACGAACGTCGTCGGCTGCACGATCTTCGCCGCCGTATCGGGATCCTCGGCGGCGACACTGACGACGGTCGGAAAAATGTCGATTCCGGAGCTTCGCAAGCGCGGCTATCCGGAGTTCATGACCATCGGCACACTGGCGGGATCGGCGACGCTGGGGCTGATGATTCCGCCTTCGCTTACGCTAATCGTTTACGGCGTAACCATAAATGAGAGCATAACCCAGCTGTTCATGGCCGGAATCTTCCCCGGCCTGGTTCTAGCTGGCATGTTCATGATCTATGTCGCGGCCTGGTATTTCCTGCGCCCCGCCGAGAGGCCCGGCGAGGAACCGCCGATGAGTTTTCGGCGGAAGCTCTGGAATTCGCGTTTCCTGATCCCGGTAATCTGCCTCGTGCTCGTCGTCATCGGGTCCATGTATCTCGGAATTGCGACGGCGACCGAAGCCGCTGCATTCGGCGTTATCGGCGCGCTGATTCTAGCGGCGGCCCAGGGATCGCTGAACTGGAAGACCTTTACGGACAGCCTGCTGGGCGCGACCCGCACCTCGGCGATGATCGCGCTGATTCTGATGGGCGCCGCCTTTCTGAGCCTGTCCATGGGATTTACCGGGCTTCCGCGCGCTCTGGCGGAATGGATCGCGTCTCTCGGGCTTCCGCCCACCGTCCTGATCGCCGCTCTCATGATTTTCTATATCGTGATCGGAATGTTCCTGGACGGGATTTCCTCGGTCGTATTGACGATGGCCGTCGTCGAGCCGATGGTGCGGACCGCCGCCTTCGGCGACTTGGGCTACGATATGATCTGGTTCGGCATATTTATCGTGGTCGTCGTGGAAATGGCGCAGATTACGCCGCCGATCGGGTTCAATCTATTCGTACTCCAGGGAATGACGCACCACGAGATCGGCTATATCGCCAGGACGGCTCTGCCGATGTTCCTGATCATGGTGGTGATGGTCGGAGTTCTGGTGCTGTTTCCCGAACTCGCCACCTGGCTTCCGGACAACCTAGTCAGCCGACGATAAATCGTTTTCGGCGGCAAGTCTTGTTCAAGGACGCTAGACCCGTTCGGACAATCCCCCGCGCGAATCGCGATGCCGCGCGACGTTGTTCGACATCCTTCGCCTGCCTGCGGTGAATGAGCCGTCGACTCCGGATGCCGGGAGAATTCCGGTTCGGCGGCGAACCTCGGCGAAATTGAATATTCTTGACATCCCGAGGCCGGTACGCAAGCGTTCCGGCGGCACGGCGATTTCGCGGAGGTGGAGAATTTGAGCCCGATCCTGGAATGGTACTCTCGCGATGCAACTCCGCCCTTTCCGGGCGATATCGACGCGGCGAACCGGCGGTGGGAGCAATTCAACCTAGAAGCCGAGGCAAGAGAAACGGATGCCGACCTAAATCTAGCTCGGAGCCTATACTCGGATCCGGTTGCGAAGGCGCTTCTCGACGGCATCTTCGGCAATAGCGCCTACCTGAGCGACTGCATTCTGCGCGATTTCGAATTCTCGCGGAAGCTCCTGGTCGAAGGCCCGAATCGGGCATTTGAATCGGCGCTGGACGAAGCAGGCTCAACCCCGCAGAGCGGGCGCGAAAGCAGCGCCGAGTTGATGACGAGGCTGCGAGCGGCGAAGCGCCGAGCTTCCCTCGCCATTGCGGTGGCTGATATCGCATCGATTTGGAAGCTGGAGAAAGTCACGGAATCCCTTTCATCGCTCGCGGAAACGTGCCTTCGCGCAAGCTGCCGCAACCTTCTCCTTGACCTTCATGATCGCGGCAAGGTGCGGCTTCCCGATCCTTCGGCTCCGGAGACGGGTTCGGGACTGGTCGTACTGGGACTGGGAAAACTCGGCGCCCGGGAACTAAACTACTCGAGCGATATCGACATCATCGTCATGTACGACGATGAGGCGAACTTTTTCGATTCCTATGAATCGAGAACCGCCTATTCAAGGCTCGCGCGCTCGCTGGTCGCCATTATGGGCAAGCGAACGCCCGACGGCTATGTTTTTCGCACCGACATCAGGCTTCGTCCCGATACCGGAACCAGCGCCGCGGCGCTTTCGACCTCGGCGGCGCTGGAATACTACAAGTCGGTGGGCCAGACATGGGAGCGGGCGGCGATGATAAAGGCCCGCTGCGTCGCCGGCGACGACGCGGCCGGCGAAAGATTCCTGCAAGCGAACGAGCAATTCGCATGGCGCAGGAATTTGGACTTCGCCTCGCTGCGGGACATCCAGTCCATCAAGAAAAAAATCAACGCCCACAAGGGCACCGACCGGATTTCCGTACAGGGCCAGAACCTGAAGCTCGGCCGCGGCGGCATCAGGGAGATCGAGTTCTTCGCCCAGACGCAGCAGCTCATTTGGGGCGGACGCGCCGCCGAACTGCGCAGCAGGCGAACTTTGGACGCGCTTAATTCTCTCGTGGCCGCCGGAAGGGTTTCTTCCGAACACGCGAGTCGGCTGGAACGATCCTACGAATTCCTTCGCCGGATCGAGCACAGAATTCAAATGGTCGACGACCAGCAGACCCACTCGCTCCCGACAGACCCCGCGGAGTTCGAGAAGTTCGCCAAGTTCGCCGGCTACCCTTCCGCGGAGCTGTTCTCCGCCCTGCTGCTCGAACACCTTCGGGAAGTCGAAAAGATCTACAACGAGCTTTTCAGCGGCGCGCGCGGCAAGCTGGACGGATTTACGAAAGCCGTCGGCGAGAACCTAGCCGACGCCAAAGCAGTGCTTTCCGAGCTAGGCTTTGCGAATGCCGAAAGATCGGCGAATTTTCTTAGAGCATGGCTAAACGGCGAGCATCGCTCCCTGCAGAACCCGAAAAGCCGCGACTTGCTGGAAGAATTGACCCCGGGGCTCGTAATTGCGTTCGCGGCCGCGCCGGATCCGGACGCGGCGGTATTCCGGTTCGACACGTTTTTGGACAAGATTAGTCAAGGCTTGAACTTGTTCTCGATGCTCGCCGCGCGTCCGGAGCTAATGGAGATTGTAGCTCGCGTCATGGGATCCGGTCCCCTGCTAGCCGACTGGCTCGCCAGCCACCCGCAATTGCTGGAAAGCGTATTGCAGCGCGATTTCGAAGATCTGGAGTTGCCGGCGGAAACCGGCCTGGAGCCCGAACTTGCGGAACGAGCGCACCGCGGCCTCGTCAAGCTGTACTACGCGCGCGAATTCGAACTTGAAGAATTGACCGGCGACATCGGCCGCGCCGTCGAAAACCATGCGGAACCGGGCGATTTCCAGGAAATCCTGAATATCCATCGCCGCTGGTGCAGAGAAAAGAAATTCCAGGCCGGCGTTCACATTTTGCGCGGCGACCTTACGCCGGTGGAGGCTAGCAAGCCGCTTTGCCGAATCGCGGAGGCGAGCCTCTACAGGCTGCTGCCGCTGGTGGAAAACGGAATTCGCGAAGAATTCGGTCTAATTCCGGGGGGCGCCGTCGCAGTCGTGGCGTTCGGGAGGCTGGGAAGCGAGGAGATGACGATCGCCTCCGACCTCGACCTAATGTTCATCTACGACCATGACGAAGACGCATTCGAATCCGATGGCCCGAAGCGGATTTCGCCGTCCCAGTACTACGCTCGATTGTTCAGGCGCTTTATCAACGCAATTTCGGCGCAAACGCACGAAGGCCGCTTGTACGATGTCGACATGCGGCTGCGGCCCAGCGGAAAGTCCGGCCCGATCGCCTGTTCGCTCGGCGCGTTCGAATCCTACCAAATGGAAAGAGCCTGGGTTTGGGAATACCAGGCTCTCACCAAGGCGCGAGTCATCTTCGCGCAAAACGGCTTAGGCGGAAGTCTGGACGCCATTATTCGAAAGGCGCTGTCGAAGCCGAGGGAACAAGCCGCTCTGGCTGCGGAAGTCGCGTCCATGCGGAAGAAAGTCCGAAGCGAATTCGGCGCGGGCGGCCCCTGGTCGATCAAGCATATGAGAGGCGGGCTATTCGATCTGGATTTTATCGCGCAGTACTTCCAATTGCTTCACGCGTCGGAAACGCCCGAACTGCTGCGCCGAGACGCTCACGCCGTCTTCAACGCAATGCGAGACCGCGATCTCTTCGACTCCGCGATACTGGAGGATTTGAGCGAAACTACGATCCTCTGGAGGAATTTGCTCGGCATGCTTCTTCTGGCTTCCGACGGGAAGGACGATTCTGCAGGCACCGCCGACACGCTAAAGCCCTTGATTTCGGGCGAAGGCGGCGAGGCGGTTTTCCGCACCTTCGAAGCGACCGTGCGCGAGAACGCCGAACGCACTGCGAAATATTTCGATATGATATTGTCCGCATAGGCGCCGGCGCGCCTATTGCCCCAGGCCTTTCGGACTTGATGTTCGTCTTCAATTCTGAATCGGTAGTCGAACGTCGCCGCCAACCCGCTGCGTCGCACTGTCCGGGAATGCGTTTCACCGCTATCCCAACTTGTCTACTTGGAAAGGAAAAAGGCGCGGCATCTGAACCGTATCCAAATGATCAAATCGCCGCGCTTTTTGAAGAGCGCCAACATGGGTGCCTCTATTCGCCTCTTCCGCAATCCGACGGATGCGCATCGACAGTCTACGCCGGGCCCTTTCAGTCACGACTGCGCCAAGCTCCTCATTGCTCAGGCCAACTCGATAATTCTCCTTTCCCGTCGCTCTGGCCAGGGTTCGACTCGCCCGTTTGGACAAAAACCGTGAATTCGCCCAATTTGCCTAGGCCTAGTCTGCTCGCGCGGAACGGTGTTGCGCCCGTTTATTCGGCTACTATCCCATTCAAATTCGTCAGCCCGTGAACCGATTTACGAAGTCGAACAGGTTAACAGCGAAACTAACGAATTCGAGAATTAGCTTCACTCGATGGCATCGAACCGCGCCGTGGTCCAGCTCGGCCTGCGCTTTTCGAAAAAAGCCGAAATGCCTTCGATTGATTCCTCGGAATTCCAGCATTCGGCGAGGCGATTCGCCGTGTCTTCGACTACGCCCTCGTCAATATTGCTGCCGAGGCTTCGCAAAAGCTGTTTCGATCTGGCGACCGCTCCCGGAGCGCAAGCAAGAATCGGGAGGATTTCATCTTCGACCGCATCGTCGATTTCGGCCTTTTCGACCACTCTCGAAACCAGTTTTAGCTCCGCAGCCTCTTCGGCGCCGAATGTTCTCGCCGAAAGGAACACCCGCCGCAAGTTCGATTCGCCCATTCGCATTGCAACATAGGGTGAAATCGTCGCCGGAATCAGGCCCAGACGGGCTTCCGAAAACGCAAACTTCGCATCCTTTGCCGCAACGGAAATGTCGGATACGGCA
The DNA here is from genome assembly GCA_002238565.1 of Albidovulum sp. bin36. Taxonomy (GTDB): domain Bacteria; phylum Pseudomonadota; class Alphaproteobacteria; order Rhodobacterales; family Rhodobacteraceae; genus JAPPFL01. The sequence goes on along the minus strand of MPMP01000071.1, from coordinate 14,200 downwards.
ATCAGCCCCAATCCGCCGCCGAACGCGCTTCCGTGCACGCGCGCAATCACGGGCTTCGGCAATTCGTTCCAGCGCTTTAGCATCAAGGCGAGGCGCATAGCTTCCCGCTTCTTTTCTTCGGGCGAAGCGTCGAACTGCCTTCGCATCCAGTCCAGATCCGCCCCGGCGCAGAAACTGCTCCCGCCGCCCGAAATAACGACAGCTCGCACGGCGCTGTCGCGCGATAGCCTTGACGCGACCGCATCCAGCTCCGAAATCATTTCACCCGACAAGGCATTTCGCTTTTCGGGGCGTTCCAGCCGAACAGTCGCAATTCCGCGCTTGTCCCTGACGAATTCAAGAGTTTTCATTTGCCACCTGATGCCGGCCCCTCAATTTCCGAAATTGCGGCGAACTGCCGGCGGTTGAGTCCTCCGCGAGCGTTCCCGGAGCTATAGCGAATCGCGCTTGATCAACCCGAGCTTTCGCCGAACGTCTTCCGGGCCGATCACGGCGGCTCCGAGGCTCTCGACAATGTTGACGGCTTTTTCGACTAGCTGCTCGTTTGTGGCGAGGACGCCTCTCGACAAGTAGAGATTGTCCTCGAGGCCGACGCGCGGATTGCCTCCAGCAAGCACCGCGGCCGCAACATACGGCATTTCATTTCGGCCGAGGGAAAACGCGGAGAAGGTCCAGTCGTCGGGAACGTTGCCGACCATGGCCAGAAACGTGCCCAGGTCGTCCGGGGCTCCCCAGGGAACCCCCATGCAAAGCTGAACAAGTGCCGGCGATTCCAGAATTCCTTCGTCAGCAAGCCTCTTGGCGTGCCAAAGATGTCCGGAATCAAACGCCTCGATTTCCGGCTTGACCCCCGCTTCGGTAATCATCCTCCCCATGGCCGCGAGCATTGAAGTCGTATTCAGCATGACGTAGTCCGCTTCCGCGAAGTTCATCGTTCCGCAATCAAGCGTGCCGATTTCGGGACGACATGTCAGAATGTGTTCGACTCGCTCCTCCGCCCCGGCCAGGTCCGTGCCCTTCTCGTCAAGAGGCAGGGGACGATTCGAAGGCCCTGCAACAAGATCGCCTCCCATTCCGGCGGTAAGGTTCACGACGGCATCGACATCGGCATCCCGGATGCGGCGCACAACTTCCCTGTAGTATTCCAGCTTGCGCGCAGGCGCGCCGGTTTCCGGGTCGCGCACATGGCAGTGCACGACCGCGGCGCCGGCCTTGGCCGCGCCGATCGCGCTTTCGGCGATCTCCTTCGGCGATCTAGGGACATGCGGGCTTCGATCCTGCGTGCTGCCAGAGCCCGTTACAGCGCACGTAACGAAAACTTCACGGTTCATTTCAAGTGGCATCGATGCCTCCGTCCCTGATTCGGTTCTTCCCCTTTACAGCGATTGCCGAGGCGATTCCCAGGAAATTGCAGTAATCGAGCGAATCGCCGGCGATTTTCGGAAAATAATTCCGGACGCAATTGCCGAAGAGGCGAATGATTTCTTTTCGCCTCGGAGTTGGCAGCCCCACCTGATTCGGCGGCGGCATTCGGCAAGGAATTCAGCCCCCGGTGGCTGATGCCGGAGCCAGAATGGCCAGCAATTGGCCCTCGTCTACTAGCTCATCAGCCTCAACCAGCAACTCAACTATCGTTCCCGGCCCGTCGGCAACCACGGGATGCTCCATCTTCATGGCTTCAAGGAGCAGCAATAATTGTCCTTTTTCAACCGACTGGCCCGTTTCCGCCAACACATCCCTAACGAGTCCGGGCATCGGCGCCTGCACCCTGCCGGTGGCAAGCGAGTCGGACGCAGCGCGTTGCGCCGCCTCGCAAACTCGAAATTCCCAGCGCCCATCGAACGCGACTGCAATTTCGTCGCCGTGCGTTGCAAGGCGCGCGCTCGTTTTTTTCCCGTCGAGCCAGATCGAGTCGCCATCCAAACGCCATGAATACGTCATTCCGCCGACAGCTGCATTGAACCGGCCGTCCCTGCCTTTTTCAACCTCGGCATCGAAGACGTGTTCGCCGCACTTCAATTTAACAGCCTGAGCAAGCGGTGTCCAAAGAGTGAAATTCGACAATGCATGGGAATCGCCGTCGCAATTTGCCGCGCCAACCGCCGCCAGAGCAACCACGTCCCCGGGCGGCGCAGGGATCAATTCGCCGGAAGCGAGCTTTCTTTCGACAAGCTCCGTATCGTGAAGCACGTCCTGAAATTCCGAGTCTCTCGCCAGCCGGGTCAAAAGGGAAAGATTGGTCGGCAACCCGGCAATTACCGAAGAGTTCAGCGCGGCCTCCAACCTAGCGCGCGCATCCAATCTGCTTCTTCCGTGAACAACGACCTTGGCGATCAGGGCGTCATAGTGCGGCGTAATCTCGTCGCCTTCCGAATAACCGCAGTCGACCCGCGCATGGCCGGGCAAAACCAATTTCGTAATTCGTCCCGAGACCGGCATGAATCCCTTTTCGGGAGCCTCCGCATAGATTCTCGCTTCCAATGAATGCCCCTTCATCGATGCGTTGCGCATAATATCCGGTATTCGCTCTCCAGCCGCGATTCGAAGCTGCCACTCGACTAGATCCAGTCCTGAGATCATCTCCGTTACCGGATGCTCGACCTGCAATCGGGTATTCATTTCCAAAAACCAAAACCTGTCTACGCACAGTCCCTCGCTGGCATCCGCGATAAATTCGACCGTACCGGCGTTCTCGTACTTTATGGCACGGGCGGCGGCCGCGGCGGTTTCGCAAATAAGTCGCCGCACTTCGTCCGGCATTGCCGGCGCCGGCGCTTCTTCGATTAATTTTTGACTCCGTCGCTGCAGGGAGCAATCCCTTTCGAAAATATGCACAGCGTTACCGAAGCGATCACCGAAAACCTGTACTTCAATGTGCCGCGGACGGTCGACGTACTTTTCGACCATCAAGTCGCCGTTGCCGAATGCGGACACGGCTTCGCGCCGGGCTCCGTCCAAAGATTCCAGCAGCTCGTCGATGTTCGTGGCCAGCCTCATTCCTTTCCCGCCGCCGCCGGCGACGGCCTTTACGAGAACCGGGAATCCGACGCCTTCGGCTCTCTCGGCCAAATGCCGCTTATCTAAATCGCCGCAGCTAAATCCCGGAACGACCGGCACGCCGGCCTTCGCCATCAGGGACTTCGCGGAATTCTTCAATCCCATTGCGCGAATCGATTCGCTCGACGGCCCAACGAAAACCATGCCGGCCTGCTCGACATCATCCGCGAATTCGGGGTTTTCGGATAGGAACCCGTAGCCGGGATGAATGGCGTCCGCACCGGCCGATTTAGCTGCTTCTATGATTTTTTTCCCGTCCAGATAGCTAGCCGATGCCGAAGAGGCCCCGATGCAGGCCGCTTCGTCGGCCAGCCTTACGTGAAGCGATCGGCGGTCTGCTTCCGAAAACACGGCGACAGTCCTAATTCCCATGCGCCGAACCGATGAAATTATTCGGCAGGCGATTTCGCCCCGGTTGGCGATCAAGACTTTGCTGAACAATGAATTCTCCGATTACAATCAAGGCTAGCCCGGACCAGCTAGGCTTCCATGCGTCGCGTAAGCTTGGATTTGACGCCTCCTCCACATATGAGAGCCGGGTCGTACGGGAGATGCCTCCAAATTTCCGATCCAAAGGAACAGGACCGCTCCGTCCGGCATATTGGCATCGGCGCAGCGCTTTTAAAAGACGCGGGGCCAGGCTGCATTCGTAAACTTTGCGATCGCGCCCGCAGCTTCCCGTTCCCGCGATCACCGCCACGACGCGCTGAAAGACCCGGTGCCGGAGACTCAAAGAGAATAAATCCATATCGAAGGCTTCCCGCTTCGAGCGCGAGCCTGCCGGACTTCCGGTTTGCAAGCGATTTCGTCGAATTAAGATTCTCGCAGCGTCGGGAAGAACCGGACCGCCGCCTCCGATTTGCCGTCCTATGCTCGGGCGGTCGAATGCTGGCGGCGCAAACCTTGCGTTGATCGGGAATGCTCGAAGATTTCGCCGCCTTCGAAAATAGGATCCAAACAATCCCATCGAAATGCGAGCGACAGCTCCGATTTGGCCTCTTCGACAAGCCTACATGCGAAATACGCCGAATTCGGTGCCGGGAATGGGAGCATTCAGCGCGGCCGCGAGAGATAGCTCGATAACCTCCCGGCTATCGGCCGGATTGATGATTCCATCGTCCCAAAGGCGCGCGGTCGCATAAAGGGGATGCGACTGCTCTTCAAACATTGCAATAGTTGGCGACTTGAATTCCTCTTCCTCCTCCTTGCTCCAGCTTAGGCCCTTCTTTTCCGCGGCTTGGCGCCTGACCATGGCCAGCACGCCGACAGCCTGCTCGCCGCCCATGACGGCAATTCGCGAATTCGGCCAGGTCCAGAGGAAGCGAGGCTGATAGGCCCGGCCGGCCATGCCGTAGTTGCCGGCTCCAAACGAGCTTCCGATGATAATCGTAATCTTCGGCACCGCGGTCGAAGCCACGGCGGCAACCATTTTAGCACCATGCCGCGCGATTCCTTCGTTTTCGTATTTCTTGCCGACCATGAATCCCGTAACGTTCTGCAGGAAAATCAGCGGTATGCGCCTCTGCGAGCAAAGCTGAACGAAGTGCGCGCCCTTGATCGCGCTTTCAGAAAACAGAATGCCGTTATTCGCGACGATACCGACCAGGCGGCCGAAAATCCGAGCGAATCCCGTAACGAGAGTTTCGCCGAATTCGGATTTGAATTCGTCGAAGCGCGAACCGTCGACGATGCGGGCGATTATTTCGCGGACATCGAAGGGCCTTCTCGGATCAGCGGGAACGATTCCAAGAATTTCATCGGGATCGTATGCCGGGCCTTCCGGCTCCGGCGCCGGATTTCGGCGCTGAAGGCCGGCGCCCGTAGACGCGACGGCCTGGCGAGCTAGAGCCAGGGCATGCGCATCGTTGTCCGCCAAATAGTCGGCGACGCCCGAAAGCCTGGCGTGAACCGCTCCGCCGCCGAGCTCCTCGGCGCTGACCACTTCGCCGGTCGCGGCCTGGACCAAGGGAGGACCCGCCAGGAAAATCGTTCCCTGGTTCCGTACGATGATCGCTACGTCCGCCATCGCGGGAACGTAGGCCCCGCCGGCGGTGCACGAGCCCATTACGACCGCGATCTGGGGAATCTTGGCCGCCGACATCCTGGCCTGGTTGTAGAAAATGCGCCCGAAATGCTCCCGGTCCGGAAAAACTTCGCTTTGATGGGGCAGATTCGCCCCCCCCGAATCAACGAGATAGATGCAGGGCAAACGGCATTCCGCAGCGATTTCCTGAGCCCGGAGATGCTTCTTTACCGTAATCGGGTAGTACGTGCCTCCCTTGACCGTCGCATCGTTGCAGACCACCATCGCGTCGCGCCCGGACACTTTGCCGATTCCCGCGATCAGCCCCGCTCCGGGGCAAGCCCCGCCGTACATGCCGTGGGCGGCGGCCGCGCCGATCTCCAGGAACGGCGATTCGGAATCGAGCAGTTCGGCCACGCGCTGCCTCGGCGGCATCTTTCCGCGCTCCGCATGCCTGCTTCGCGATTCGATTCCTCCGCCCTCGGCCGCGGCGGCCACGGCGTCCCGAACCTCCGCGATCCGCGTTTCCATCGCCCTCCTGTTCTCCCTGAATTCCCGGGAGCCTGCGGATACATTGGATTTGATGACCGCCATGAGCCGCGACTATCCCGACCGCCCGAACGCTGAGTTCGCCGGTCGAATCACGATGTAGCCTTCATAAGCTCGCGACCGATTAGCATGCGCCTGATTTCCGAAGTTCCCGCGCCGATTTCCATGAGCTTGGCATCCCGGAATATTCTGCTGACCGGCGAATCCGCCAGGAATCCTGCGCCGCCCATTGCTTGAACCGCCTGATGCGCCTGCTTCATCGCCTCTTCCGAGGCATAGAGGACGCAGGCTGCCGCATCCTGACGCGTAACGAGGCCGGCATCGCAGTTTTTCGCGACCTGGTACACGTATGCCCTGGCCGAATTCATCGCCGTGTACATATTCGCGATTTTTTCCTGCATCATCTGGAATTCGCCTAGCGGGCGGCCGAACTGCTTGCGCTGATGCATATAGGGCATGACTTCGTCCATGCAGGCGGCCATGATGCCCAATCCAATGCCGGACAGGACGACCCGCTCGAAGTCCAGCCCGGACATCAAGACCGCGACGCCGTTATCTTCGCCGCCCAGAATATTCTCGAAAGGCACCTCCACGCCTTCGAATACCAGTTCGGCCGTGTTCGAGCCGCGCATTCCCAGCTTGTCGAAATGCTTTGACGCGGAATACCCGCTCATGGACTTTTCGACGATGAACGCCGTTATGCCTTTCGCGCCCAGTTCGGAATTGGACTTGGCGTAGACGACCAGCACGTTCGCCTCCGGCCCATTCGTAATCCAGAATTTCGTTCCGTCCAGCCTGTAGTATCCGTTCATTCGAGTGGCGCTAAGCTTCATGGACACAACATCGGATCCCGCCGAGGCTTCCGACATCGCAAGGGCGCCGACGCTCTCGCCGGAAATCAACCCCGGCAAATACCTGTCCTTCTGCTCCGCGGTGCCGTTTAGCCGAATCTGGTTGACGCAAAGATTCGAGTGGGCGGCGAATGACAGCGACACGCTTGCCGAAGCCCGCGCAATTTCCTCAACAGCGACCACATGCGCCAAATAGCCCATGCCGGCGCCGCCGTACTCCTCTTCCGCAGTTATTCCCAGCAGCCCGCAATCGCCAAGCTCGCGCCAGAGATGCGCGGGAAATTCGTTCGACCGATCGATTTCGGCGGCGATCGGCTTAAGGCGGTCGCCGGCCCAGCGGCGGGTCAAGTCGCGGAGCTGGTCGATTTCGTCGCCTAGTCCAAAGGACATTGAAGCGTTGAACATGCTGCCCCCGTAGAAGTTCCGGAACCCGCGATACGAATAAGGCGATTCGCCGACGAAGCGCAATCGCCGACGAGCCCGATCGCGCGCGGCGGGCCCCGCGAACGGAGCTTTCGAGGACGCCGCCTCCAAACTCGCAGCTAGTCGCCTCGCGCATTCGAGGTATTAGCATGCGGCAATCGCGCCCGTTCGCCCGACGCGGCTTCCGCGACGGCTTCCGCGATGATCGCCGACACTTGCTCACAGTCGTCCGGCGTAAACGTAAGCGGCAGCCGCATATCCAGGAGCGTGGCGAGTATCCGGTCGGTGGACGGGCAGCGGACCGATTCGAAATATCGCCACGAATCGTAGCGGGACGTAAAGCCGGCCGGCTCCGCCGCCCCGAACCACTTCAATGCCACGCCTCCGTCCGCGCAGCGCCCGACCACGGACTCGATCTCCTCCCCGACGAATCCCGGCAAGCGAAACTGTATCGACGAGCCGACGAATTCCTCGGCCGCCGGCCTCTCCGGAAGAGCGATTTGATCCACTGCCGAAAGCCGCCTTTCCACGATTCGATAGCGTTCATTCCATTCCCGGCAGCGTCGGTCGAGGCTGGCGAGCTGCGGTCGCAGAATGGCCGCGCGCAAATTGTCCATGCGAGCCGAGCAATTCGGCGTTAAGTAGCGCGCGTCCTCGAAACTCGCCTTCGGCGGGGCCGCCTGGTGCCGCTCGTAGAACATGTAGCTCCCCGACAGCATGATCGCCTTCGCCATGAAATCCGAATCATCGGATATCAGCAGCCCGCCTTCGCCGGAGTTCGCATGCTTGTAGGTCTGCGTCGAGTAGCAGGCGGCCAGCCCGTGCCGCCCCGACCAGACGCCGTTCCAGCGCGCGCCCATGGTGTGCGCGCAGTCTTCGATAAGGGCAACTTCCGATCGCTCGCAAATGGATGCGACCTCGCTCATGTCGCAAATGTGCCCGCGCATATGGGAAATCAGGAAAATTCGGGCGGTTGAAGCCGCGATTTTTTTCCTCAAATCGTCCAGGTCGACAACGAGATCGTCGTTGATTTCAACGAGTTCGGGAATGCAGCCCGCCGCCGCAATGGCTCCGGGCACCGGCGCGAGCGTGAATGCGTTCGTAAGAATTGTTTCGCCGGCTCTCGCGCCGGCCGAACGCAGGGCGATAGCGATCGCCGCGCCGCAGGATGCGACCGCCAGGCAATAGGCAGAGCCGCTCATTTCCGCGAATTCCCTTTCCAGCAGCGAGGCCTGGGACGTCTCGCCCGGGGCCTCGTTGTATCTGTGCAGCCTGCCGCTTCTCATCACCTCCACCGCGGCTTCGATCGCAGATTCCGGTATCGGCTCCTGCTGCGTGAAATTCCCCGAAAATTTCGATTCCATCGTCCCGCCCCGGCTGATTCGCGTGATTAGCCTTCCGAATTAGGACACTAGCGTCCCGGCCAGCTTCGGAAGATCGTCGTAGTGGTCCAGCATCGCGTCGGGCGCCAGCCGCCTCAGCTGTTCGCCCGCCGGCCCGAAGGACACCAGCACCGACGCGACGCCTGCCGCGCGGGCCGTATCCCTATCGATCTTCGTGTCGCCGACCAGGAACGAGCGCTCGACTTTCCCGCCCGCCCGAACGACCGCTGCGACTAGCGGCTCCGGATTCGGCTTGCGGTACGGAAGCGTATCCGCGCCGACAACCGAATTCATAAGGCCCAGCAGTTCCAGTCTTCCCAGCAGCTCGATCGCAAGCGCTTCGGGCTTGTTGGTGCAGACGCCCACTACCCAGCCGGCGGAAATCAATTCCCCGAGCGCATTTCGAACGCCGGGGTAGACACAGGTATAGCGGTCGATGTTCCGCTGGTAAGCCTGCAGCAGCAACGGGTACTGCTCGTCGACTTCGTCCTCGGATGGCTTTTCGCCTCGAATTCGAGCGAATCCCAGGCGCAGCATTGCGCGACCGCCTTCAAACGCGACAATCTTGTCGGCGACCGGGTCCAGCAAGGATCCGTAGCCCAGGCTCCCGAAGCATGAGTTCGCCGCCGCGATCAGGTCGCCGCTCGTATCGGCAAGAGTGCCGTCAAGATCGAAAATCGCGGTGCGCATGGCCTCCCCCTGGCGAATCGGCATTTGTTGGTCCGAAGCCAATAGATATGATAATTCGCCGGAAAAAAACCATCGAGCTTGAACTGCCTGTTCCGACAGCTATATTCAGTTGCAAAAAAGGGAAATCGAGTGGCTACCGCAATCGCTATTCTTGCCGCCGGCAAGGGCACGAGAATGAACTCGCGCCGACCGAAAGTTCTGCACGAAGTCGGCAATGCCGCGCTTCTGCTTCATGCATGGCGCATTTCTCGGGAGATCGATCCCGATTTAACGGTCATCGTCGCCGGAGAGGGCTGCGACGCGATCCGAGAATTCGCGCGAGCCAGCGGAATCTCCGCGGAAATCGCCATCCAGGCCGTGCCCGGAGGCACCGGCCATGCCGTACTGGCGGCTCAATCCAAGCTCGCCGGATTCGAAGGGAACCTCGTAGTACTTTATGCCGACACGCCCTTCGTGCGGCCCGCGACACTTCGAAAAATGCTGTTGTCCGCGGAGAGCGGAAGCGCTGTTTCAGTTCTGGGCTTTCATGCCTCGGATCCCACCGGCTACGGCCGGCTCTTGCTGAACGGCGACGGCACTCTGGGCAAAATCGTCGAGCACGCGGACGCGACCGAATCGGAGCGCCTTGTCGCATACTGCAACGGCGGCGCGGTTTGCGCCTCGAACCGCATCCTTGCCGAATTGCTCGGCGAAATCGGCAGCGGCAACGCGGCCGGGGAAGTCTATCTGACAGATGCCGTCGAAGTCGCTAATCGGCGCGGGCTTATCTGCCGGGCGGTCGAATGCAGCGAAGAAGAAACAATGGGGGTAAACTCCCGCGCTGAACTCGCGGCTGCCGAATCGGTATTCCAGAACCGCGCCAGGCGCGACGCGATGGCGGCCGGCGCGACGCTCGCAGACCCGAATTCAACCTATTTCTCCTTCGACACGAGTCTGGAAGCCGACACCGTAATCGAACCCAACGTCGTATTCGGCACCGGAGTTACAGTCCGGGAAGGCGCGAGAATCCGCAGTTTTTCATATCTGGAAGGTTGCAGTATCGGAGCGAATTCCGTCGTGGGTCCGTATGCGCGGATTCGTCCGGGCACGAAGCTTTGCCGCGGCGCAAGGGTGGGGAACTTCGTAGAGATCAAGGCTTCCCGCATCGGGAGCGGCAGCAAAGTGCCTCATTTGACCTACGTCGGGGACTCGGTGGTCGGCGAAGGCTCGAATTTCGGCGCGGGCACCATCACCTGCAACTACAACGGCGTAAGCAAGAACCGCACCGTCGTCGGCGACAATGTTTTTCTCGGGTCGAATACGATACTGGTCGCGCCGGTCGAGGTCGGCGACGGCGCCATGGTCGCGGCCGGAGCGGTCGTAACGAAGGACGTTCCTCCCGGCGCGGTTGCCACCTCGCGAGAGCGGCAAGTCAACAGGCCGGGCATGGCTGCGCGGCTGATGAAGAAGTTGAGCAGGGCGAAGAAGGATTGAGAGATGTGCGGCATTGTCGGGGTCGCCGGTCGCAAGGACGCGACGCCGGTTCTTCTTAGCGCGCTGAAGCGCCTCGAATATAGGGGATACGACAGCGCGGGGATTGCGACAATTCACTCGGGCAAGCTCTCGCGGCGGCGCTCAATCGGGAAAATCACCGATTTATCCGATATCGTCGCAAACGATCCGCTAGCTGGAAACACCGGGATCGGCCATACGCGATGGGCCACGCACGGACGCGCTACCTTGGAAAATGCCCATCCCCACCGAGCCGGCGGAGTAGCAGTCGTTCACAACGGAATTATTGAAAACTATCTCGAAATCCGGGAGCGTCTATCCGAATTGGGATACAGCTTCGAGTCGGAAACCGATACGGAAGCCGTGGCGACGCTATGCCAGCATCAATTGAGCGCCGGCATGTCCCCCTGCGAGGCCGCTACCGAGACTATCGGAATGCTGACTGGCGCATTCGCGCTTTGCTTTCTGTTCGAGGGAAGCGAGGACTTTATTTTCGCGGCCAGAAAAGGATCGCCATTGGCGATCGGCCATGGCGACGGCGAAGTATTCCTAGCTTCCGACGCCTACGCGTTCGCGCCGCTGACAACGAGGGCGACCTTTCTAGAGGAAGGCGACCGCGTGGTCGTGAAGAGTTCCGGCGCGCAATTCTACGATATTGACGGCAACGCAGTGCGGCGCCCGGAGCTGAATTTGCAGTTCGACTCGGAAAATGACGACAAGTGCGGCTACGAGCACTTCATGGCCAAGGAAATCATGGAGCAGCCCGTCGCCCTTAAAAACGCGGCAAGTCAGTTTTCGATCCTCGAAAACGGCGCGATCGCTCTGCCCGCGACTCTTGACTTTGCTAACTTCGACAGGCTGGCTCTGGTCGCCTGCGGAACGGCTCACTATGCGTGCTGCGTCGCGAAATACTGGTTCGAGCAATTCGCCGGCATTCCGGCGGATGTCGATATCGCCTCGGAATTCAGGTACCGCTCTCCGCTGATCGACGAAGGAACTCTTGCAATTTTCGTCAGCCAGTCCGGTGAAACCGCCGACACCCTGGCCGCGATGCGATACGCGAAAGGCAAGTCCGTCAAGACGGCGGGCATATTGAACAATGTCAACAGCACGCTGGCGAGGGAATGCGACGCCGTGGTTCCGATTCGGGCCGGAATAGAGAAAAGCGTTGCATCGACGAAGGCGTTTACCTGCCAGCTGCTTGTTCTGGGGATGCTTGCCGTCGCAGCGGGCGAACGGCGCGGCTTCTTGAAGCCCGAATGCGCGACAGAATATTTTTCGCAGTTCCAGACCGCGCCAAGCTTTGTAAGCCAGGCGTTCGCGGCCGAACCGGCTCTGAAGAAAATCGCCGAGAAAATCAGACGCGCAAAAAACGCGATCTTTTTCGGTCGCGGAACCATGTTTCCTCTGGCGCTGGAAGGCGCCCTGAAGTTGAAGGAAGTCAGCTACATTCATGCCGAGGGGTTTGCCGGAGGCGAACTTAAGCATGGTCCTATCGCCCTGGTCGAGAACGATACGCCGATATTCATACTTGCCCCGAGCACTCCCCTGTTCTCCAAAACGGCTTCGAACTTCGAGGAAGTCAAAGCGCGCGGCAATAACGTTCACGTAATCACGGACCGAGCGGGCGCGGATCGAATTGACCCTGCCGATGCGACGATTGTCGTCTTGCCGAACGTGGAGCCTCTTGTCGCTCCTATCGTGTACGCCGTCGCAGTGCAGCAACTAGCCTACCACGCCGCCGTCGCAAGGAATACGAATGTGGACCAGCCCCAAAACCTGGCGAAATCAGTTACAGTCGAGTAGATCAATCGAGCGACCCACTTATCGAACTCCGGGAACTATCCCGACACTTGCCCGATTCGGACGCGTCGAAAGCTCCCTTGATGTTTCTCGCGCAGACTCCCTCCAGCCCGAATGGGCAATTGTAGAATGTCGCTTTCTGCAACATACCGAATAACACGCATAAGTTGCGCGGCAATACTCACCTAGCCCCTACAATTTTGAAGAATTAGTCGAATCCGGGGCGGCGGAGCTTGTCGCCCACATGAGGCGGCGTATTTGGCGCCGGTTCTACTTGCGCACGGAGATGCCGGTTCCGAGGCCGAGGACGGAGATTTGGCGAACCTTGCCGTCGACAATTAGACGAGTCGGCAGCTGTAGGCGAGCGCTCGGTCCTCCATGCGCGTTTTCGCGGACATATAATGCAATGTACATGGGACCCGATTTTGGTGGATAAATTTTCGAAAAAAAGGCCGGTTTCGTGTATTTCGCCACAATAAACGGGACCTTGCCGATCTAAAACCTTCATGATTTTCTGCGTTTACTTACCCCGGAGCATGAAACTCGCGTGCGGCTGACGGTTGCCGGAACCGGAGAATCCTGTGGCCCATGGATCGAGTGCCGGCGGCCCGGGGAAAGTGTGCCCAAAGCCCGAAAAGAGTCTCAGGGAAAACACGGCATGCTGATTCTAAGGCCCAATATATCAACTTATAGCATTCAAATGTCGAAAATTGTGTTGCCGAGCGGCCGATGGGAAATCGAAAATCGTTATATTGGGCGTGGTTCGGGCGCCGAGCGCAGGGATACAATCATGGGACTTGGCGGAGGACGATCAGGCCGAGCCGATCATCTTCTTCACGGCATCGGAGTATTGGAAGACCTGGCTTTCGGAGCGGCATGCCATCAAGAACTGGAAGGCGATCTCAGCCGGGATCCGCTCCAGGATTGAAGGCGGCAGGCACGGCGGCGCGACGCTCGCCGGGGTTTCGAGCGCCTCGGAGCGGCGCCGGCAGAATCGCGACGAAATTCTGAATTGCCCCGCCCTTTTTGCCGTCCATGCGCGCCGGAATATCCCCGACAGCGGGACACAAGCCAATTCGCGGCGAGCAACCCAAAGGACCGCAAGAAACTTGCCGCCATGAGATATCCGCGCTCGCCCGGTTTCCGGGACTTGCACTCCGAAGCCGGCTAGTTTATCAGGTCATCGATGTGCATCCGGTTGGCCCGACTGCCCGAGTTCCGTGGCGGGAGTTTCGGCGAATGCTTGAACGCTAAGCCGAGGAGTCCGACCCGCGCCCCTTTCCCATACGCAGCACGACACGCTCTTTCATGCGATGGTCTCGAACCCGCAGCGAGCGGGGATTCTTCTCGTCGAGAAACTGCCGGAATCCCTGGCGCGTCTCGTGGACACGGACGAGCCGCCGGAGCGGGTGGAGGGAAGCTTCGTGGACGGCGAGGGCAGGAGCACCCGGTCCGACGCGCTATTCCGGGTGCGGCTCAGGACCGGCAAATCGGCGCTGGTCTATGCGCTCTTAGAGCACAAGAGCCATCGGGACCCTGCGACGCCGGTGCAGATTCTGGGCTACATGGTCAGCATCTGGAAGGCGGAGCTGGAGCAAGCCGGGGCGAGGAGCGGCCGGCGGCTGCCGGCCATCGTCCCTCTCGTCTTCTACCACGGCGCCGACACGTGGAACGTCCCGCTCTCGGTCTTTGAGATGATCGACATGCCGCCCGGCCTTGAGAAGACACTCGGAGGCTTCGGCTACTTCCTGTACAATTTCGGGTCGACGGATTCCGCCCGGCTTTCGGCGGACCCGGAGGCCAACGCCGCGATGGTCGCCCTTGCCGTAGCAATACAGAAACGGCACACTTCCGAGCAGCTGGACGCGATTACCGGCGGCGCGGATTTAAGGGGGAAATTCGGCCGGCACATTTATTTGTATCTCATGGCG
>MPMP01000070.1 GCA_002238565.1 Albidovulum sp. bin36 | reverse complement strand
CAGCGGCTGCTTCCATCGCTTTCCGTAGCGCCGAGACGTCCGACAGGTCGCAGCGTATGAATTCGGGACTTCGTCCCGTTTTTCTTCGCATTTCGTCGCAGAAGTCCGCCCCGTCCGAACGCTGCAGAAACGCGACTGTTGCGCCTTGCGCGAGGAAGCCCTCGGTTAGCGCAGCTCCGATTCCAGAGCCTCCTCCCGTTATTAGGGTCGACTTGCCTTTTAGGTCGGAAAAATTGGTTTTGGATTCGATCCAACCAAAATTTTTCGCAGGTCTAATGATACAATCTCTCCTTCAATTCCTTTCGATTCCTAACACAGATGCGATCGCTCGGAATACTTCTCTTAATGGAGGCAAATCCTGACGCAAAAAATTCATTGGTCAATGGTCCCAAATCCTGTGCCGGGCGCGCGCCTGTTGGGAAGTTACTTACCCTGGAAAATTCTCCTTGCCAGATGGGTACGTGCTGTGGTCTACGATAAATCTGCTTGGGTCAATTGCCTTCATCTTCGATCCATCTCGAAGATGCAGATCATCCAAAGGTTCCTTGCAGTTTCAACCGACCGAAATCCGGACAACTGACCATGGCACAATTGTTTGACATTACTGAACTCTTGGTTGCCAGTTGGGCACTGGCGGGCAAGGGAGACGGAATTCCAACTTCGCACGGCATTCTTGACCGAGCACTCAACGAAGCTGTTCAGCACGATTCCTGCCCTCAATGGGTCCGCGACAGTCTGCATTTCGTGGATTCCAGAATTGGATTGCAATGTGTCGAGTTGCCGTCGCTTCTGGATTGGGCTCAGCGCGCCCAATTGACGAGTGCACCCAATCCTTCGTGCCAGTCGGCGCAAGTGCAGATAAGCCCATTGGCTGCCCAACAGTTGCTCAGGCAACTGAATGTCTCAGTGGAAGATGCCAAGTTATGGGGCGATCATATTCACGCGCTCGTTGAGCAGGGTAGCAATTCGGTGAGTGCCAACTCAGGGGTGTGAACCGAATTTGTTCTTGAGCGTAGATTCGGCGACGTCCTAGAAGAGCGTCAAGCGGGACAATTTGGACCTATAGCCGCGTTGCACCCTCGAATTCGACACTTATGACGACTTCCGAGATTATTGGGCGGAGTGGAAAAAGCGGCCTGGGGAACAAATCTGACCCACGCCCCCAACTCAGCAGCCATTGAGGAATACTAATGCGGATTTGGAAGGTAGGCGGCTATTCGGACACTAGTCGTTGCCGCTGTGGTAGCAGGTTGAAATTCAGGAGAGTCTACGCTGGTTGATTGTGATCAGCTCCGGTTCGAACTCGGGACGTGCGCGCTCACGCTTTGGAAGGCATTCAATGCCCTTGCGGACAGGTGGCTTTCCTCGACTCTTCAACGATTGGAGACAGGCGGGTCCCACGCCGCCTATCCAAAAACCTTCATGATTTTCTGCACCCGCATCTCGCGCTCGACGCTCCCCGGGCATCCTGCGATTGTAGACTGCGAATAGAAGCGCATTGGAACCGCCAGCCTGTTCCCGGCCTTCGCGCCGAGCGAAAGATGGAGATGCGTTGAGGTTGCAGGCGGACGAATCGCCTTCGGCTGGACGCGCTTCGTCCGCGATCTCGCCGACACGCATTTTCCCGGCATAAAAATCGTGCTGGCCATGGACGGCCTGAAAACGCATGGCACGGCATCGCTCTACGAGGCGTTCGATCCCGGGGAGGCTTCGCGCCTGCGAAAGCGGATCGAGTTCTGCTCTCCGCCGAAGCGCGGAAGCCGGCTGAACATGGCGGAAATCGAGATCAGCGCGATGTCGAGGCAGTGCTTCAACCGCCGCATTCTCGACCGCGAGATCATGTGCCGAGAGGTTGCGGCCGACGCAAAGCCTGCAAAGAAACGGGAAGACAGCAAATTGGAGCTTCAAAACGAACGACGCTCGCATAAAGCTCAAGTCCCTTTATCCGTCATTCCAAAAAAGTTGGAGTACTAGTCGGCGGCGGCAAGCAATGCTTCGGCCGTCGCGCGATCCGTAAGAAGCGAGTTGCAGTAGCGCCCTCGCAAAACTGCGAGGATTGCGGCGATGCGGTCGGTTCCGGTTACGGCAAGCACCACGTTAGGTATTCGGCGCAGGTCTTCGGGCCAAATCCCGATAACCCGATGATTGATTTCAATGTCGAGCAGTTCGCCGTTCCGGTCGAGATGAAACCCTAGAATGTCCACGGCCGCGTCATTTGCCCGCAAATCGTCTAGTTCCGCTTCGTTGAGATAGCCGGATCGGGCCAGGCCCGAGGTTTCGGAGAAAGGTGCGCCGACGCTGGTCAGCAGGATGTCGGTGCGCTTGAGCAAGTCCAGAACCGAGATGATCGACGGAGAATTCCTCAATGCTTCGGCCACGCGGACCGTATCCACGATTAATGGCGACGGCATCAATCTAGCGGTATAGCCCAGCCTATCCGCAAGTCGCTGGGTTATCCGGGCGCCGTCGTGATCGTCCCCCAGCGCGCCCGATGCTCCGCTTGCCTGCACTACGGTCCCGGGCCGGTTCGTTGGGTTGGGCGCAATGCCGCCTACGATGGCATTGACCTGGCGGCCCCAGCTGACGCCGATGAGATCGGCCTCGCGCAATGCCGTCTCGATCGACGCCGCGCAAAGGCTCCCGTACCGATAGAGTTGCTCGCCGCCGTCGATTCGCGACGGCTGCGTAAAGACATGGGCCTGGTCGATGCCGAATCGCCCAGCGATTTCCGCTTCCAGTTCCGAAAGTCGCGTCAAAGGATAGTTGATGCGAATTTCTACCAGATTACGGTCCCGAGCTTCCTGCAGGAGCCGCGACGCCATCGAAACCGACCGCCCGAGTGTCTTGGCGATCTGACTGAGTCCTTCGCCCCTATGATAGTAGGCGTAGGCGACTTGGGCAAGAAGTTCGTCGCGGTCGGAAACCATGCCGCCGCTGTTGCACGTTACGCTTCGAGATGCAAGTTTTCCAGCCGCAAAGAAAAATTTGCAAGAATTTTTGAATTATTGTAGAAAAATTGCAGGCGGTTCAATGGCCGGGGATTCGCGAACCTCGGGCGGTTGCCGCGAATGACGATGTTACCCCGGGAGCCTCAATGGTTCAGGCTCATCCAAGAAACCGCAGCTGGCATGAGGAATGCCAGGCTCTGGCCGACGGCATCCGGCGGCGAGTTCTGAGCCATACGGTGGCGCATGGCGGATACCTCAGCCAGGCGTGCTCCTCGGCCGAGGTGATCGGATATCTTTACGGTCGGGGGATGGATCTGGGGCCCAGCGAGGGGCCGCTGGTTCCCCCGCCGTTTGCCGGCGCGCCGGCGAAGGGCAATTCCGACCATGTCAACGGGATGATCTATAACGGGAAGCGGAAGGCGAACAAGGACCGCTTTTTTCTCTCGCCGACCCATTACGCGTTGACTCTCTACGCTGCGCTGATCGAAAGCGGACGGCTGGGGCCGGACGGGCTGTCGCAGTTCAACGCCGACGGCTCGACGGTCGAAATGATCGGCGGCGAACACTCGCCGGGGCTTGAGACCAATGGCGGCAGCTTCGGGCAAACGATCAGCCAGGCCGCCGGCGTCGCCTGGGCGCGGCGAAGGAAAGGCGATACCGGCAAAGTCTGGATTTTTCTGTCGGACGGCGAATGCCAGGAAGGTCAGGTCTGGGAAGCGATCATGGCCATGGCCTTCCAGAAGCTCGACAACGTTCACATCGTGGTGGACAACAACGGTCAGCAGGTGGACGGACGCACCGAGGATGTCATGGCGCTGGAGCCGCTCGATGCCAAGTTCACCGCCTTCGGCGCCCATTGCCTGCGCATCGACGGGCACGATCTGGCGGCGCTCGACGCCGCCTTCAGGACTCCCCATCCCGGCAAGCCGCTTGTCGTAATCGCCGATACGGACCCCACTCGCAACATTGGCCTGCTAAAGGAACGCTGGCCCAATCTGCATTATATCCGATTCGCGAACGAGGACGAGCGCGCCCGCTACGCGGATGCCCTTACGGCGATGGAAAACTAGGATGGAAACGATCAGCCGGGTTCACGCCAAGGCTTTGGCCGACTGGGGCGGGGCGCACCCCGAAGCCGTGGTGCTGTCGGGCGATCTGACTGCCTCCTGCGAGGCGGACGCATTCCGCGACGCCTATCCCGATCGGTTCCTTTCCATGGGCCTGGCCGAGCAGAATATGTTAAGCTTCGCCGCCGGACTCGCGCGCGAGGGGTTTCGCCCCCTGGTCCATACCTTCGCCGTGTTCATGTACCGACGGGCGCTGGATCAGATCGAGATGTCGATCGCCTATCCCAATCTGCCCGTGCGAATCGTGGGATTTCTACCGGGCGTAACGACGCCGGGCGGTGCAAGCCATCAGGCGATAAACGATATCGCCGTCCTTCGCTCTGTGCCCAATATGACGATCATCGAGGCCGGCGACGCGACGGAAGTGGAATCGATGCTTGAGGTGGCCGATGGGGTGGACGGACCGGTCTATTGCCGAATGCTGCGCGGAGCGCTGCCGCGGCTCTTTCCGGCAAGCGACCGGATGCGGCTAGGACGCGCCCGGCTGCTGAGCGACGGTGCCGAAATCGCGTTGCTAAGCAGCGGCATTTGCACCGAGGAGGCGATGCGCGCGGTCGACGCGCTCAAGGCGCGCGGCGTGAGCGTGCGGCACCTGCACGTTTCTACTCTCAAGCCGTTCGACGATCCCCAGGTGCTTGACGCGTGCCGCGCCGCCAAGCTGGGCGTAATCACCATGGAAAACCATACGCGACTGGGCGGGCTCGGCACTTGCGTGGCCGAGCTGATGGCCGAACACGGGATCGGCAAGCGGCAAATACGCGTGGCCCTGAACGATGTCTATCTTCAAGGCGCCAGCTCCAAATTCCTGATGGCCCGCTATGGTATCGACGCTGCCGCGCTCTTGCGCGCGGTCGAGGAACTGGCTGGGAATCCCCTTGGCATTGGCGAAGACGACCTCGGCGACGCCCGGACCGACAATTACTTTTTCGAAAAGCAGCAGGAGGCTCTTTAGGACGCTGATGGCACTTGTAAATCTGCGGAATTTCAGTATGAGTCGCGGCGCAACCGTAGTTCTGCGCAATGACATTCACATGATTGCTGCCGGCGCCGAGGTGCCGCTAGACGCCGCTGCGCGGCTAGCGAATGCAATCGGTCCGGCGACCTGGTCGAGGCTGATAGGCTAGGGGGAGGGAGGAACGGTGGCCGACTATCTTCTCGGAATCGACATTGGTTCCTACGAGTCCAAGGGAGTTCTGACCGACACGGACGGCAGAATCGCCGCGCAGCACATCATCAAGCACCGGCTTGAATTCAAGAGCGGCGGACGCGTTGAGCACGATGTCGAAGCGATTTGGTGGGGCGAGTTCTGCGAAATCGCCCGCACGCTCGCCGCCAAAGTCGATCCCGCCGAGATTTGCGGCGTCGGCGTCTCCTGCGTGTTCTCCATGCTGCCGGTCGACGCGAAAAACGATCCGTTGGTATCGGGCGGAATTCTCTACGGGGTGGATACCCGTTCGGAAGCCGAGGTCGAGGCCGTGAACGCCCGGTTCGGAGAGGACGCGATTTTCGAGGCAGCGGGAAATACGCTCAGCACGCAGTCCATGGGCCCCAAGATCGAGTGGCTCAAGAACCATGAGCCCGAGGCCCATCGCAGGGCCGCGGCATTCCTGCATGGAGCCGGCTTCGTCGTTGCGCGCCTAACCGGCGAGCGCGCAATGAGCCATTACGACGCCGCATTCTATGCGCCGCTTTACGATCTATCGGCCCAGCAATGGAATCCCGACATGTGCGAGGGTATCTGCGCACCCGGTCAATTGCCGACCTTGAAATGGACAGATGAGATCGCCGGGAGGATCACAGGCGCAGGCGCGGCGGCCACGGGCCTGGTAGAGGGAACTCCCGTCACTACGGGCGTGTCGGATGCCGCTGCGGAAGCGCTCTCGATCGGCGTTGCGACACCGGGCAGCACGATGCTGATGTACGGTTCGGCCGCCTGGCTGACGCTCATTACCGACAGCCCGCTGCGGAATCGCTCGCTCTGGTCCTCGCCGTATCACTTTCGAGATACATTCTGCCTGCATGCCGGAATACTGGTAAGCGGTTCGCTGACGCGGTGGATGCGGGATCTTATGTGCCGCGACATCGTCCAAGCGGACGGAACGGGCGGCGATGAGGCCTACCAGGCCATAAGCGCGGAGGCGGCGGAGATTCCGCCCGGTTCCGACGGCGTGGTCGTCTTGCCTTATTTCGCCGGCGCGGCATCGCCGATCCACAATCCGAAGGCGCGCGGAATCATCTTCGGACTGGAGCTGGGGCACACGCGCGGGCACCTTTACCGGGCCGCGCTCGAAGGCGTCAGTTGCGCGGTCGCGCACTGTCTCGACGAAATGCGCAAGGCGGGGGCCCGGATCGAAAAACTGGTCGCGGTCGGCGGCGGAACGAAAAACCCGACCTGGCTTCAGGCGACGAGCGACATCGCGCAAGTTCCGCAGGTCATCTGCGCCACTACGATCGGCGCCTCCTACGGGGATGCCTTTCTGGCCGGATTGGCGACAGGCCTGATCGATGATCGCGACGCGATTGGCGACTGGATCACGATCGGCGGAACCGTCGAGCCGAACGAGAACAACCGCGTGCTCTATGCAGCGCTTCAAAGAAAATACCGAGAGCTTTATGGACAGACAACCGCCCTTCTTTAGACGGCGCCCGCATCCCCGAACTAGAGGGACCGCGCCTCGGTCCGGGAATTAGGCCGGCAAACGCAATAGTGAGATACAGGATGACCGAAAACGCAAATTCAAACATGCCCCACCAGTTCAAGGGGGTAATGGACTTCGCGAAGCCATACCTGCGCAACGTCAACACGGTGGTGTTCCCCACCATTATGTGCGTCATTTTGCTTTCCGTGTTTTCCGACAAGTTCCTGACGGTCGAGAATCAGCTGAACATTCTGCGCTCGGCGGCGGTCGCAATGATCGTCGGCGTGGGACAGGTCTTTGTCATCTCCGCGCGGCAGATCGACTTGAGCGTCGGATCGGTTATGGGCCTGACGGCCTGTTTGACCGGATTTCTGGTTTTCGACGGCTATCCCCTCATCCTCTGCTTCGCATTCGCGGTCGCCGTGGGAGCGGCCCTCGGACTGTGCAACGGGCTGATCGTCGGGTTTCTCAAGGTTCCCGCGCTGCTGGGCACGCTGGGCATGCTCGTGCTGGCGCGCGGCGTGGTTCAGGAAGTGATGTACGGCACCTATCACGTGCGGTTTCCGGCGAATTTCGTCATCCTGGGCCAGGGCAATACGCTGGGGGTTCCGAACCTCGTCTGGGTTGCCGCCGTAGTCGTCATCGTGGGTCATTTCGTCCTCACGCGCCTTGAGTACGGTCGCTACATCCTAGCCATCGGGGGCAATCCCGAAGCGGCCCGAATAGGCGGCATCAAAGTGCGCAAATACATCATCATCGCCTTTGTCGTGCAGGCCGCCCTGGTCGCGCTGGCAGCCTTTCTGCTCATGGGCCGCATGAACAGCGCGCATCCTACGCTTGGGCAGGGTCTCGAGCTTCACATCATCGCGGGCGTCATCCTCGGAGGCACGAGCCTCTTCGGCGGCATCGGCCGCGTCTGGGGGATGGCGATCGCCATGTATCTTATCGCCGTTCTGGAAAACGGCCTGCTGCTGGCCGGCGCGGGTTTCTTCTGGCAACAGATCCTGCTCGGCCTGCTTCTCATCTTATCCGTCGCGATCCAAGTCTATCGAACGCGCGGCAACCAGGCCGGCAAGTAACCCGGCCTACAACTCCAAGGAGAGCAATATGCACTTGAAACAACTATCCCTACTGGCGGGAATCGCCGGAATTTGCGGGGCCGTGGCCTCGGCCGAGACGACGGTGTCCTACATCGCGCCGAGCGCCGACGTTACCACTGGCCCCGGCCAGACCTTGATCGGCGTCGCCGAAGGACTGGAAATGTTGGAAGGCGAGTTCAAGTTCTTCAGCGCCGTTCCGCCCGCCCATAACGACCCCGCTTCCTACGACCGAATTCTTGCGGACCAGGTAGTGCTGGCGCCGGATTACCTGATGGTAACTCCCGCGACGAGCATGGAGGATATCTATGACCGTTTGAACGAAGCGGCGGCCAAGGGCTCCAAGCTGATCCTTTTCGCGCCGCCTATCGGGCTGGAAAAGCACCCGGTCGATCCATTGGCCTACATCATCGTTCCCGAGGACGTTATGGGTCAAATGGCCGGTCGCGACATTGCATCCATGGCCTGCGCCGAAAAGCGCGATCCGGTTAATCTGGCCATGTTCCACGGCATTCCGACCAGCGAGATCGGCAAGCTGCGCAGCGCCGGTTTCCTCGAGGCGATCACCGAAGGGCTCGCCGAATGCGGCGTCACTCTGAATCTCGTACGCGAGGAATTCACCAATTTCAGCCGCGAACTCGCGTTTCGCACGATCGAGCCGGTCATGACGGCGCATCCCGAAATCAACGTCGTATTCGGGGCGAACAGCAACACTGCGCTCGGCGTGATGGAAGGACTTCAGGCGATCGGCAAGGCGCCCGGCGCGGATAGCATCTGGATTGCCGGCCAGGGCGGCCAGCTCGACGAGCTGGCGGCGGTTTGCCGCGGCGAAATCATGACCGTGCCGTTTCGCGATCCGCGGAAGATGTCGGATATCGCGCTGCATGTCGTTCAGCTCGACCTAGCGGGCAAGACTTCGGAAATCCAGCCAGTCTATCAGACTCAACTGGTTCCGATCACGAATTGCGATCAGATTTTCGAAACCGTGCCGCGAGCGATGCTGGAATCGGACGGGTTCAAGCCCCTGATCCCCGCAGAAATGTGGCAGGAATAAAATCTCAGGCGCGTTCCGGGCCTCCCGGGGCGCGCCCCCAGCGCGAGAGGGCGATAAATGACTCCGACGACACCTATTCTTGAACTAAAAGAGATCGCCAAGCATTTCGGTGCCATCAAGGCCGTCGACGGCGTTTCCTTCTCGGTGACGCCCGGCGAATGCGTCGGGCTGGTCGGCGACAACGGGGCGGGAAAATCCACGATCGTGAAGGTCATATCGGGATATCACCCGCAAACCTCCGGAAAGCTGCTGATCAGGGGCAAGGAGGCGACTTTCTCCTCGCCTCTCGATTCGCGAAAGCACAAGATCGAGACCGTCTACCAGAACCTGGCCCTGGTCGAGCAACTGGGCGTATCGGCGAATTTCTTCCTCGGCCGTGAATTGCATACCGGCTGGGGACGCGCTATTCGGTATCTCGACAGGAACGCCATGCGAGTTCAGGCGGCCGAGGAGCTGCAACGCATCGGCATCTCAATTCAGAACGCGGACGCGACCGTCAGCGATCTGTCCGGCGGTCAACGCCAGAGCATCGCGATCGCGAGGAGCATTTTCTGGGGCAGCGAGTGCCTAATCCTTGACGAGCCGACGGCCGCCCTCGGAGTCAATGAGACGAACGCCGTGGCGGAGCTGATTCAGCGAGTCGTGAATTCGGGGGTCTCGGTACTTATCGTTTCGCACGATATCGATCTCATCACCAAGCTCTGCTCTCGCATCGTCGTCTTGCGACAGGGCAAGCTTTGGTCGAAACTTAAAACTTCCGATGTGACGGCCGCCGACATCGTGCATCACATCACCGGAACGGCGCGCGCCGCATAACCGCCTGCGAGCAGCCCTCGGGACGCATTGGGCGACGGAACGCCCCATCGCGATTTCCTTGGTCTCCTCCGGTTTAGCCTGCGCGATTTTCGCGTCGCGACAGGCGCGCGCCTCGGATTATCGCTCTCGCCCGGACCCGCCAAATTTAACCCCACGCCGCTACGCATCCTGATTGAGCGTAGATTTCGCGCCATTGGCCGACGTAATCCAGACTTAAACGCAACTCGTTAGCAAGCGTTCGGTCGAGCGGCGGCGACAGTCCGTCGCGGCATCATTTCGGTCACTGCGAAATTGGTACTGTTAACCAGGAATCCGGCGCGCTATTGCTCTGCGCATGGAGATTCGCATCGAGGATGTCGGGACGCCGCCCGTTCCGCGCGTCGCCGACGACGAGCGGCTGTCGGAGGCATCGGCTCCCGGTCCGGTCGACTGGAAATTCCTTAGCGAGCGCGAGCGGGTCAGGGCCGAGGACTTATCAATGCATCGTAATTGACGCACAAATATTTATTTTCCTTTTCCATGTTCTTTGGGCTTGCACTGCATTGACCCTGCGCCAGAGGATTTTCAGGCCCTGCCAGAGTTTCCGAGCACCCGGAAGCGGCTGCCGCTTCGAGGCGTGGAACCCCGCCAGCCCGGACGCGAGGACAACGAAGGTCCGGATGTCCATGTCCGGCGGCCCGAGCGGAACCTCGAAGCCGCGATCCTCGGCGAGGAAGCAGACCGTTCAGATGTTGTCCTGCGCGACGTAGAGCCGCGCCGGGTCGTCCGGCCCTTCGCGGGCGAGCAGGGCGAGGTCCCAGACCCTGAAGGCGGTGATCGCGTCGAAGGCGAGGCACTTCTTCAAGTCGTCGGCATGTTTGAGGCGACGGTCCTTGATGCGTGTTCCGCTCTTGAGCGCGTCGAAGTAGCGCTCGATCCGCCATCTGAGCTCGTACCAGCGCAGCACCGTCGCCGCCGTCCCGGCGCCGGGCTCGCCTTCGGTCGTCAGCAGCAGCCAGTGTAGCCCCTCCTTCCCGGCCTCCGCCGTCTTCGGCGGCCTCTCCTCCCGGGCCGACACCGCGATCATGCGCATCGTCTCTCCGCCGACCTCCACCGGGGGCACCAGGTCGACGGCCTCGCAGCGGACGGTCAGCCGGGCGGTTCGCGCCTTGCGCCTGTTCGCGCCGCCGCGCTCTGGCACCTTGACCGTCCGCGCGCCGAGGGATTTCGCCTTGCGCATATGCTCCCAAAGGCACGTCCTCTCCCCGCCCGGCAGCTCCACGCGGCGCCTGTTCGACTTGCTGGCCCGCACCAGCAGCGCCGCGCCCGTTTCCTTCGCCCGAGCCAGCAGCTTCCAGAAGTCGCCCTCCCGGTCGCACACCGTCACCACTTTCGTGCCCGGGCAGGCGGCCGAAAGCTCGTTCGCGCGGTCCAGCCCCCGGACCCGGCGGATGCTGTCCTTCTCCTCGCTCCGGCGGAAGCTCACGTCGATTCCGATCAGGCCGAGCGGCCGCCCGGCCCCGTTGATCGCCACCGAGCAGTGCGCCAGGATGCCGTCGACCCCCTTGCCGCCGCCGCCAGGATTGTCCAGCCCGGCGGTCGCCTCCAGCCCGTCGTAGTTCACCGTCGTCGTGTCCTGCACCGCCAGCACCAGCTTTTCCGGCCCGCATCGCTCCGCCGTCGCCTGGTAGTGCGATTCCAGAATGTGCTCCATCGTCACTCCGCCGTTCGACAGCAGGCGGTAGGCGGCCCGCTGCTGCGGCATGCCAGGGAAGATGACCGGCAGGTCCTCGCCCGGGCGTTTCAGCCAGGCCTTGCCCATCGCCGCGATGCGCGCCCGCACGCGCCCGTCGGTATGGCACCCGCGGGCGTACTCGCGATCCTCCCACTCCCAGTCGCCCTCCAGCCACGGCGCCGGCGCCTGGCCCAGAACCCGCCGGGGCTCCGTGCATAGCCGCTCCCGCCAGCCCTCTTCAAGCGGCTTCGTCCACACCGAAAGCCGCTCGCCGGAGCGGCGGCCCGAACTCTTCTCCGCGCAGCGGCTCCATCCCGCCGCCCGGTAGCTCAGCCCCGATTGGCCGGGGCCGGTGAAGCTGTAGGCCAGGACCGGGCGCGCGCCGTACTTCGCCTCCCAGTCCCCCGCGACGCGCTCGGCCCCCAGCCGCAGCACCAGCGAGGCCAGCCCGCGGACCTTGACCGAGGGCAGGATCAGGAAGCGGCTGTTGCAGACCGCCAGGCCAATGTTGGCCAGCCGCGCGTCGGCGCTCCAGCCGATGAAGTCGTCGCGCGGCTTCAGCTGGCAGCCGGCGGCCGCGAACGCCGCGCCGCCGAGAACCCCGTGCCGCGAGGAGCGGATCCAGTAGAGAACCCGCCCGCCCGGGGCGCGGCTGCAGCCCTTCGGATGGTGGCTCTCGACCATCGATTCCCAGCTCCGCCGCTCGCCGTCCGGAACCGGGTCGAGCGACACCTCGCCGAGAGCCGACAGGCCGCAGGCGAGTGCCTTGTCCGGATAGTCGGCCTCCGCACGGCGGTGCCCGCCTTCGAGACGCGCCTCGGGCGCGGGCAGCGGCACCCCCAGAGACGCGGCCAGCTTCGGAAGAAGCTTCCGCGCCGAGGCGCAGCAGAGCCGGCCGCTTGGGCCGCGCCAGCTCTCGCGCTCGCACAGCTCGCGCGCCAGCGCGGACCGCGACAGCCGCCCGGAACCGTCGCCCGGACAGGCCTCCTTGAACCATTCCGCTGTTTCCGAGGATATTTGACGCAGCCCAATTTGCATGGCCGCGTGATTTGCACAAATTTATTAATGAGTAAAGTATGAGCAACCACATTAAATGAAGCAATTGGCGGTTCCCGCGTTCACGGTATTTGGGGAACCCCGGCACGATTGCGCAGCCCGCTCGGCGCGCTCCGGACGACTGTTCACGGCAGCGTCAAGGGCGTCGGCGGCAGTCGGACAACACGGATCGCCACCTCTGAAGGAACGCTTACCACCGTTTCGTTCCGGGACGGCGAGGGCAAGCGCTTGAAAACGCAGTATTTCGGTCGCGTGCCGGAAAGCGGCAAGGCAACCAAGCGGCATCTCGCGGCGACGGTCGCGCAGGTCCGGGACCTACGACCGGATATCCGGGTCGCGGCCATCGCCGACGGCCGTCGACAACTGAACATTCCTGAAGGGGATCGACTCCGACGCCCGCGCCCTCGACTTCCGGCATGCCTGCCAGCGTCTCGCCGACGCTTCGGTCCCTATTGCCAAAGCAGGCTGGTTCAAGGCCTGCCGCGAGACGCTGCGCGACGAACCCGACGGGGCGGAAAGGTCATCCGCTCGCTGCGCTGCTATCCGGGGCGGGCGAAGGAGCCGCGCGCCCGCGCGCCCGTCCGGAGGTTTCTGAACTCCGTCGTGAAGAACCGGATCCGGATGCGCTACTCCGAGCTCAGGGCCGAGAGGCTCGCGATCGGCTCCGGCGCGGTCGAAGCCGTAAACAAGACCCTCGTCGCCGCGCGCATGAAGCGCAGCGGCATGCGCTGGCACATCAAGTCCGGGCAGGCGATCCCGGGCTTCCGGGCCCTGCAAAAGTCAGGCTTCCTAGCTTCCGCCTGGGCGATAATGATGGAGAAAGGAGGTGCCGTCGCCAATAACAACTTCGCGGTCGAAAACCTCGCGATCGCGGCCCGAAAATTCACGCCTTCTCGCCATCGCGCAGGTTTTACAATAACAGAATCTCACCCTCGCGCGACGGTCGAATCTCGACTTGAAAATCCAAGTCCCACCGGAAAAGATGGAAATTGGAACGTGACTAGTTACGCCTGAGTTGAAAATGGCTCGCTTCCGCTACGACCGTCCGGCAGGGGAGCTCGGAGTGGAGATTTCGGGGATTCACGTGGAAACGGGGGCGTTGACGCTGATGCGGGAACGCTATGTTCTTCCGGAGGGCGGGCACCTTTTCTACCGGGAGCTTGGCGTTGACCTGGACGAAGCGCGGTCGAAAAAACGCCGGCTCTGTCCGCGCTGCGTGGATCGGAGCGAGAGGTTGCCTCATGTTGCGGGCGCGCTAGGCGCAATGATTGCGGCAAGGATGGTCGGGCGCGAGTTCATTGTTCGGTCGAGAAACGGCCGTTCCGTTTCCATCTCCAAGGCGGGAAGTCTTGGTTGAAAAACTGGGGTTCAACCAGTCGTTTTTTTGCCAACTCGCCTAATGGGGGGCGCCACCCCTATCGATGATAGCCGTTCGCGCCGGAAGAACGATCTGGCATGCGAAAGCAGTGCAAGAGTTATCCCCGATTTTGCCTCGGCGCCTCGGACTTTGAATTGGCCGATTTTCTCGGTCCAGGTATCGGATGTCGTTTCGGTCCTGCATCGGAACGAAACGCCTCGGGTATCACGCCTGCGCGCAGATTTTCCGCGCTTCTCGCTAATGCCGCCGCTCGCACTCTAGGCGGTATCGGCTCCGGTCCAGGACGAACTCGACTTTCCCGTGTTCGCACCGCCGAATTCGTTGCGGCGCCCGGCACCTTAACCTCGGGATATCGCCCCTGATACACCAGTATTAGATCGAATCGCTCGCCTTTTTCGGTTGAAAGCGGATTAAGCAAGATAATTCCTAAATCCGGGCGTGTAGTTCCGGTAAGATATAGGCCTCAATAGTGCGAAGGGCTCTTTGATTCTATACTATCGTTACGCGGTATTCGGGGAGTCCGGCTACTTCGGTATTGATAGCCCAGAGCGATCCGGCTAGCCTGTCTCCTGGATTGCGCAGCGCAGATGCCGACGTGATGTAGAGCGTCTTCAGATCCGGCCCTCCGAATGTAGCGGTAGTGATATTGCGAACGGGCATTTCAATAACTTCTCGAATTGCTCCGTTAGCGGCGATGCGTAGGATCGCCCCGCCGAAGAAGCGGCAGTTCCAGAGATCTCCATTGCTGTCCATAGCAGATCCATCCGGAAATCCACGATCATCGGCGCCGAAGAATGTCCGCCGGTTTTTGATTCCTTCATCGTTCGCGTCGAATTCGTAGATTTCGTTGGCTAGCGTGTCAGCGGTGTAAAACGTGCCGCCGTCCGGACTCCAGCAGATCGTATTGGAAATGCCTAAGCCGTCCATGTGCACGCTTGCGGTCCCATCGGGCGTAATCCTGTAAAGGACGCCTTCGGTGCCCCCGGCCTCGCTAGCTTCGCCATCGGGCAGGACGTTGTTCTTCATAGAGCCAACCCAGAAGTTGCCTTGGGGGTCGGCGCGTCCATCGTTCAAGCGAACTGCGGGCGCGCCCGGAAGAACAAATCCATGATCCGCCCGCCGATCGGTCGCGGGCCACCACCAGATCAGTTTGGAGCCGAGCGCGACAAGCAGACGCCCCTCTTCGGTGGTTAGTGAAAGCGCCACCACCGGCTCGTCGAAGAACCAGCTCTCTACGGCGCCTGTTGCGATTTTCAGGCGGTGAATGAGGAAACGGTTGATGTCCGTCCAGTAGATCGATTCTTCCGAGGCGCACCAGACGGCACCTTCGCCGCACACATCCCCCGTTGGGGCAATACACTGGATGTCGTATGTCATGGATCCTCTCAAATCTTGATGCCGCTGGTCTTCAGGCCGTTAATGATGCTGCCGGTCGCCGGCATAAGCGGAATCAGCGCCGCCTGAAGCGAATGATACAGATCCGGCTTGCCGAACCAGGGGTCGGTCACCGGGACCAGATCATCGTTGAGCTGGTGATGCCAGGATCCCAGTTCGCGGTCTATCAGATGCGTTTCGCACCAATTCCAGACGCGGCGGTACCAGGCTTCATAGAAATCTCCGCCGACATGCTCGGCCAGCCAGTAGGCGGCGCCGATACTCTCGGTGCATGGCCACCAGTACCTGTCGCGATCCACCGGCTTGCCGTCCCAGCCCACCGTAAAATAAAAACCTCCGCCATTGTCGGCCCAGCCTTCTTCGGTAGCTTGGCGGAACATGGTTCGAGCGGAGTCCTTCATCCAATCGTGCTTGCTTCCGCCGGTTACCCAGAGCTGCAGAAGAAGCCTGGACCACTCAAGCCAGTGCCCGATCGTCGACCCGTAGGGACGGAAGACGTCGCGGTCATAGTCGAAATCGATCGACCAGTCGGAAGTAAAGTGCTCGGGCAAGCGCCAATTGTTGTTCGCAGTGACGTTCCGGATAAGCAACGTTGCGATCCTTTCCGCTTTACGGAGGTATTCACTGTCGCCGGTAACCTCATAGGCCGCCATCAGCGCCTCGGTAAGGTGCATGTTCGAGTTTTGCCCGCGATACGTTTCAACCGGCGTCCAGTCGGCATGAAAATCTTCGTGGATTGCACCGTGCTCGTCTTCCCAGAATCGGTCGAAGAGGATGCCGGTAATGTCGTCAAAGAGCTTGTCGGCATCGGGATGCCCGACTGCCTTTGCGCTAGAAGCGGCCAATAGCGTGAAGGCGTGGCCATAGGCCACTTTGGCGCTGTTGGTCGGGCCGTTGTAACCCGTCGCCCAGTGATAGCCGCCGTGCTTCCTGTCGCGATGTCCGTTGAGCATGAATTCGACGCCGTGGTCGACAAGCCGGTCCGATCCCGGTCGGCCCATCAGGTGTCCGATGGCGAAGCAATAAATGATGCGCGTGGTCGTAAAAAGGTTGCGTGTTGGTTCCGGCGCGGGCGGCCAGCCGGTAGGCAGTGGTTCGCCGCGGTCATCCAAATCGAAAAAGCCTCCGCGCGGGTCGACCGAGCCAGCCCGATAGAAATCGAACAGCCTTGCGGCCTCGTCCATCAGCCAGTGGCGGTGACTCGATTGTTCGACCCAGCGCGGCTCTTTCGATGCGTACGCATCCTTTTGTTGCGGCATATCTTGGGATCCTTCTCACAGAATAATCTGTCGGGTATTTGGCCCAGGCAGATGCAATGGCGGAACCATCGACGTTTCAAACGAGTTCCTGATCTAACGCACGCTGTCGTGGATATCTACCCTGTCGAGCGCGATGGAGACGATTCTAGCGGCGGCGATCGCCCGGTCGTCGCTTGGCGCGGATGTAGCTGCGGCGGCTAGTCCGTCGCCATGTTCCTGACATTTGATCCCATTGCCGGATGCCGGCCTGTCGCAATTTCAATCCTGCTTCGGTAGCGGTAGGGGTTGTCCGGCGAGAGTCGATCCTATTAAGAAACTGGTAATTCGCGTCTCT
Source organism: Albidovulum sp. bin36 (assembly GCA_002238565.1). Taxonomy (GTDB): domain Bacteria; phylum Pseudomonadota; class Alphaproteobacteria; order Rhodobacterales; family Rhodobacteraceae; genus JAPPFL01. Next base: position 12,137 of record MPMP01000070.1, on the reverse strand, counting down.
CGATTTCCGATGAATGAAAGGCCTCGACTCCGGACTCGGCCCGCTTCCGCGCGGGCGCAATGTCGATCCATTGCCAAGCGAATTCGGATAGGTCGGCGAAAGCTTTTTCAAAGCCGATCCCAAGCAGTGGAATCCTTTGCTGCGCGGCGGTTGGACGAAATTTACGGAGCAAAGAGGTGAAATAGCGACATGCAGGATTGACCTGTTCAAATCGAAGCGTTTGGCGATTTAGCTAAGCGTCGGACCCGAATCGGCCGGCGCCGGAAACAGCGCGATGCCTTGTCCTCGCACGGCATGGGTGTTCGAAGCGGCGATTTTACCGGTTCGGTGCGTGCTTCGCTCCAATTTGCATAGAAAGCGCAATTGCCTTCCAAGTCGCATAAGTCGCCATCGCAATTTCAACAAATCATCTCGCATTGTCCGCCGCAGTCTCGGTTCTCTCTCGCGGAGGAAAAGAAGGATTCCGACAATTCCGGTCTCGACTTGACCACTGCTTTCGCAGGCCTTAGTTTGACCGCGCCAACCTACGTTCGCCAATAACAATTCTGTTGCTGCTAGAGGACTGCCATGGCCGCTTTGAGGGATAGTGTAATTGTAACTGGCGCGGCCTCGGGAATAGGTCGCGCCTCCGCGCTGCATTTCGCTGAACAGGGCGCCGACGTGTTCGGTGTCGACCGCGATTCCGCCGGCTTGGCGACATTGCCGGACAATATCACCGGGATAGAGGCGGACATCACGAAATCAGCCGACTGCCTGAAGGCCGTCGAGGCCGCGACTTCACGCGGACCGCTCAGAGGCGTCTTCAACTGCGCCGGGCAAGAGTTGCACGGCACTGTTGTAACCATGTCGGAAGAGGACTTCGATGCGATGATCGATGTCAACCTCAAGGCCATTTTCCTGATGTGCAAGCATGCCGTGCCGGCAATGGAAGCAGCAGGCGGCGGGTCGATCGTCAACATGTCTTCAATTCAAGCTCTAGCTACTCAAGAAGACGTGGCCGCCTATGCCGCGAGCAAGGGGGCGGTGATTTCGATGACCCGCGTTATGGCTCTGGACCATGGACGCAAGAACATTCGCGTAAACGCGATTTGCCCCGGTACGATCCAGACTCCGCTGGTTGAAGCGAATGCCCGGCATTTCCGCCCGGAAGCGCCTGAGGAACAGCTGGCCGCATGGGGAAGCATGCACGCTCTGAACCGCGTGGGACAACCCGGGGAAGTGGCTAGGCTCGCGGCCTTTCTGCTGAGCGACGACGCATCGTTCATTACTGGTTCGTATCATCTTGTCGACGGTGGCCTGCTAGCCTCTTTTTGAACCTGGCTTCTGAACCCGTTCCCGCAGGTTTCATGCGATTTCGATGAAAGGGATGCCTATGCCTTCGGACATAGCACAGGCCGGCGACGCGCTGGATCTCGACGCTCTGGCACGGGAAACCTACTCCGCCGTATTTGCCGACATCTGCGACGCGATCGGAAAGCGGTTCCAGACGCTGGAACCAGGGGCTCGCCGGATCGCAGGGCCAAAGGGCGTGCTGATCGGCCTTGCTCGCACGGCGATTTCGATGCCGGTGAACGAGATCCCGGAACGGCCCTATGGGGGCGAGATTGACTTTGTCGATTCGCTGGCCAAAGGAGATCTGGTGGTGGTAGACTGCTCGCGCGCGCCGGCCGCGGCCTGGGGCGAGCTGTTCTCGACCGCTTCGGCCGGCCGAGGCGCTCGAGGCGCTCTGATCGACGGTCTTATTCGCGATATCGCGAAAATCAACGATCTGGACCGCTTCCCGGTATTCGCCCGCGGCGCGCGCCCCACGGATGCGCTGGGCCGGGTCGCGATATGCGAACGGGATGTGCCGGTTTGCGTCTACGGGCTAACCATTTTTTCCGGTGACCTGGTTGTTTGCGACGACGACGGCGTGACGGTTGTACCGAAAGAATTCATCCCCGAGGTTGTCCCTCGCGCACTGGAAAAGGCGCGGATAGAGTCGGAAGCGCGCGAGCTATTGCTCGCCGGCGGCTATCTCCGCGATGTCTGGGAAAAGTACCGGGTGCTTTGATCTCGTAGCGCGCGATACGGCAATTCGATCTCCAATTATACTCCGAAAGAACGGCTCGGATCCTAATACCGGCGGCTTGCTCATCGCCTTCGGCGCAGATTGGCGATCCGCACAAGGAACCGCCTGCTGCAGTCGAAGGCTCTTGGCTCCGGCAATCCGCCCCTTCCAATGAGCTATTGAGCAAGCGCGCCGTAATGAACCGCCGACCGGCAGGTTGGTTCTAGCCGCCGGGCCAAATAGGCCGCGCAGCTACCAATAGGCAAATGGTGTAATATCCGCGCGGCGATTGTTGCATACGGCGACCGATAGCCGAGATGCCGCTTATCTGCGCATGGTCTCAAATCCAGAAGCGGTACCTTATGGGCAAAGTCAGCAAATTGTTAAATTTTTAGTCGTCGAATATTGAACAACCTTGTCATCATGCGATCAAGACGCGAGAGGACAGGATGTCGTAAACACGCAAATTGTCTCGACATCTGGTTTCGGAGTTGAAGTAATCATTAGACACTTCGCGAAAAGTTGGCCCTGCCGGGTCAAGACAGGTTGCCGGCTGTTTCGATCGTCAATGAAACCCGCGTGGAATTCCAACCCGAGCCTTGGCCGGGCTATAAGGGAGACCGGCAAGTGACCTCGCAAATGTAGATCTACGTGTCGAAGTCGAGGTCATTGCCGGTGCTCGCGACGGATTCAATAACCAACACTTTCCGGGAATTTCTTCCTCGCGATCGAATTGGGCATTTTGCCTTAAGGCATCGTCAATTTCGGCATCGGCCGCAGCCGGAATGCGCAACGGCGTATCGAAGTCGCGTGTCGCCGGGCCTCTCTTTCGGTAAAATTCCGAAAGCGATCAGCCGTGGCTGCCCCATGGTCCGTGAAACCCGGCGCCGTCGCGGTCCACGCGCTCAAACCCATGGGCGCCGAAGAAGTCGCGCTGCCCCTGGATCATGTTTGCCGTGGACCGAGCAGTTCGCATCGAGTCGAAATAGCTAAGCGCCGCGGCAAGCGCAGGCACAGGATGGCCCGCGGACAGCGCGCGAGACGACACGCGGCGCAACGCCGGAACGTGTGATTTCAGAAGCTCGCTAAAATACGGAGCGAACATCAAGTTTCCTTCCGGCGCGGAGCGGAGCGCGCTTGCCATGTCGTTTAGCATCGCGGACCGGATAATGCAGCCTTCGCGCCAAGTCTCCGCGATCGCGGCCATCGGCAGTGACCAATCGAACTCGCGTCCCGCCGCGTCCAGCAAATCGAACCCCTGCGCGTAGCAAATGATCTTTCCCGCCACCAGCGCGCTTTCAAGGTCCGCAATCGTGATGCCGTCATTCGCGATCGCTTGCGCCGCCGCGCCAAAATGCTTTTCGCCGTCAACGCGCAAGTGCTTCAATGCCGACATGTTTCGCGCGGAGACGGCAGCTTCAATGACCGTTATCGGCGCGCCAAGATGCTGGGCCTCGATCGCCGTCCAACGCCCTGTGCCCTTTTGGTCTGCCTTGTCCTCGATTATATCGAGCATGGCGCGGCCCGTCTCGGGGTCAAAGGCTGCCGCAACCTTGCCGGAGATTTCAATCAGGTAGGATTTCAGAAGGCCGGCGTTCCAATTGGTAAAGACCGCACCGCATTTCTCTGCGTCGAATGACAAGCCATCCCGAAGGATGCCGTAAGCCTCGGCGATGATCTGCATGTCCGCATATTCAATGCCGTTGTGGACGGCCTTCACGAAGTGGCCGGCGCCATCCGGGCCCATATGCGTCGCGCAAGGCGTTCCTTCATGCTTTGCGGCGATAGCGGACAAGATAGGCTGCATCCTTTGCCAAGACTCGGCAGCGCCGCCCACCATGATCGACGGTCCGTGGCGAGCCCCTTCTTCTCCGCCCGATACGCCAATGCCCATGAAGGGGATGCCGCCAGCGCGCGCCGCGCGGCTTCGCCTGTTCGTGTCGCGGAAATTGGCGTTTCCGGCATCTACAATGAGATCCGACCGGTCTAAAAACTTGGACAACTCCGAAATCTGCTGATCCACAGGATCGCCGGCCGGGACCATGAGAATGATCGCGTGCGGCGGCGTGACATTGGCAACAAGGTCCTCAATCGTTTCGCATGGCACGATTCTGGCCGCAAGCTCTCCTGCGGCGCCAAAAAAGTCCCGCGTAACCCGTGTAGTTCGATTGTAGACCGCGATCTTGAAACCCTTCTCGGCGATATTGAGTGAAAGCATCGCCCCCATGGTTCCGAGCCCGATCAGCCCGACGTCAGCGTTCGACATGTCCCCTCCCGGTAGTTGTTCTTGTTAGGTAGATGCGAAGTCCAGCTGGACCTTCGTCGCCCGAGTCCGGTCGCCCGCAGTCTCAAAAGCGGCGACAAACTTATCCAGCGCGAATGTATGGGTATGAAGCGGGCGCACGTCGATCAGGCGCCTTTGCATAAGCCCTATCGCCGATTCGAATTCCTGATGGAACCGGAACGAGCCTTTCAACGTGATTTCCTTTGCGGTAAGGGCCTGCATGGGAACCGACATGTCACCGCCGAGGCCCAGCTGGATGACGGTTCCGCCCGGTCGAATTGCAGCGATCCCAGCCGCTAGGGCAGGGGCCGCGCCCGAGCATTCGAAAAGCACATCGAGGCGACCTTTCCCCGCTTGGTATTCCTGCAGACCATTCAGCTCAGCCAACACGTTGACTGTCCGGTCGGCGCCTAGCTCGGCTGCCGTCGCCAACGGAAATTCAGCTATATCCGTTGCAATTATCTCGTCTGCGCCTGCCCGCCGCGCAGCCAGGATCATCAACGTTCCGATCGGTCCGCACCCGGTCACCAGGACCTTTTTCCCCACTAGGCCGCCGGTTCGTCGTACTGCGTGCAGGCAAACGGACAACGGCTCGGCCATCGCGGCTTCGGCTGCGGTCAGTCCATCCGCCGCGACGAGTTGATCTGTATCCGCCACGAGCCAGTCTCGGAACGCGCCCTGGATATGCGGAAAAGGCATGGCGCTGCCATAAAACCGCATGTTCTCGCAGTGATTGGGCATTCCGTCGAGGCAGTAGCGGCACGCGCGGCACGGCCGGGACGGCGAGACCGCGACGAGATCGCCTGGTTGAAAACCGGATACATCCTTGCCAACGGACTCGATCCGGCCGGCCACTTCGTGCCCCAGGATCATTGGCTCCTTCAGGCGTACCGGGCCAAAGCCGCCATGGTTGTAATAGTGAAGATCGGTTCCGCAGACGCCGCCCGCCTCGATACGCACCAGTACTTCGCGCGTCCCCGGTTCGCGAACGTCCTCTGAACGCTCCAGCCTGAGGTCTTTTGCTGCGTGGATAACTAGTGATCGCATGGGATGCGTGGTCCGCAATAGACTCTTGGATGTAGTGTCCTACGTATTTGTCGACATTACTTCAAGACGACTCAGCGATTCTCGGCTGCGCGTCGAGCGGCACTAAAAGCTTCGATTGAAACTCATTTGTCTTCTGCGCGGTCGCTTGCTTGCTCGTCGTCGCGGTACCGTATCATCTCGTCGGCAACTTCCCAATGCCGCCTGGCACGTAGAGGGAAGCTCGTGGATCAAGCCAGTAAAAACCGGTTCCGCGAGAGCGGACGCTCGCGCGGCAACGACCGCCGGCGGCCTCCCTGGAGTTTCTACGCCAACCGGCTGGTCGGCATCTGAAGTCCGAAGCGCAAATGCATGCGGCCATTGATCGGCCGCCGCTCTTCCGGAATCAATCTACTCTTCATGCCCCGTGCGGTTTGCCGCTGCACATCCCGTGCGCGCTCGACCGCCCGCCCCGCCAAACCCTTCTTGCATAACCTCGGGATTCGGATCATGTGGAATTTCGAGACGTACTTGCCGTTCGCATTCGTTCTGCAAGGCCTCTAGGCAGTTTTCGACGCAGAAGCGGCGTTCAATGCCTTTCCTTCTCCTAGAGGCGGGAGTTTACGTGGACTCCGATTGGGAATGCGAAGCTTGGTCGAGAAATGACGGAGAAGCAAATGGACTTGTTTGATCTTGCGGGGCGACGCGCATTGGTAACGGGAGCCTCGCAAGGGATCGGCCATGCACTTGCCAATGGCTTGAGATCGGCCGGCGCCGAAGTCATATTGAATGGCAGAAATCAGGACAAGTTAAACCGCGTTGCCGCGGATTTTGGCGCGCAGGGGCCTGCGGTCCATACTCTGGCGTTTGATGTTACGGATCACGCTTCGGTTCGCGCCTCTATTGACGGGTTCGAGGCCAAGACGGGCGCTATCGACATCCTCGTGAACAACGCGGGCATGCAGTTCCGTGCTCCGCTTGAAGATTTTCCGAGCGAGCAATTCCAGACTCTCATGCAAACCAACGTAGCGTCCGTCTTTTCTGTCGGACAAGCCTGCGCTCGCCACATGATCTCTCGGAACGCCGGGAAGATCATCAATATCGCGAGCGTCCAAACGGCGCTGGCGCGGCCGGGAATAGCCCCGTACACGGCAACCAAGGGCGCGGTCGGCAACCTCACCAAGGGCATGGCCGCCGACTGGGCCAGGTACGGGCTTCAATGCAATGCGATTGCGCCCGGGTACTTCGACACCCCGCTCAATGCCGCGCTGGTCTCAGACGCGGAATTCTCGGCCTGGCTCGAAAAACGAACGCCTGCGGGACGATGGGGGCAAATCGACGAGCTTGTCGGAGCATGCATTTTTCTTTCATCCCGCGCCTCCTCGTTCGTGAACGGGCACACGCTCTACGTCGACGGCGGGATTTCGGCGAGCCTATGAACGAGCCGCTAAAGCTGATCGTCATGGGCGTGGCGGGCGCGGGCAAATCGACGGTGGGCGCCGCGGTCGCGAAAGCGCTAGGCGCCGCGTATTTCGACGGAGACGATCTCCATCCGCGCGCCAATATCCAGAAAATGAGCGAAGGCATCCCGCTCGACGACGAAGACAGGGCGCCTTGGCTGCGAAAAGTCGGCGAGACTCTGGCGCAGGCAAGCGGGCCGACGCTCGTAGGTTGCTCGGCTTTGAAGCGACGGTATCGAGATATCATCCGCGAACTAGCCGGGGAAAGGACCCTGTTTCTCTTTCTCTGCGGCTCGCGGGAGATCATCAAGGATCGCATGGCCCGCAGGGAAGGGCACTACATGCCGCTATCGCTTTTGGATAGCCAGTTTCGCGATCTCGAACCGCCGGAATCCGACGAAAACGCTATCGTCGTCGATATCGATCAGCCTCTTGACCGTCTACTCGACGAAATAGTCGCAAAACTGTCGGCCTGTCGTTAGTCCGGCGCTTCCGCGCCGAGCTTCCGCAATGCCGCCTTTGCGAAACCGGCGCCCGAAATCGAGGCGACCGATCCGATGTCGATGCCCGACATAGGTTCGCTATAAATGATGATTGGCAATGCCGCCTTGGCGAAGCAGCCGCCTTGCTTCCCGCGGCCGCAGCATTCGTCGGAATGCCATTGGTCCGGACTCCGCTTGCCGCTGCTGCTACGGCGGTTGTTGACAGCCGTCAGAGCTTTGCCGCACGCGCTATTTCGAGAATGAACCTAGGCGCGGGTCCGGCGAAGCTCAATGATCATGTTGCGTCCACCGTCGACAATCACGATCTATGTCGGCAGGCCATTGACTTCGACCGCCGCTTGCGGCTTCGTCGTCGCTCCTAGGCAAGTCGCGATAACCTGCTGTTCCGTAATCAGTGATCGCTATATTTGTCGCTCTCCGACTCGGAGACGGACACGACCTAGAAACGGAGAAGAAATCGAGCCTCGGGCCTAACGGAGAATGCGTGCGATTGCCGTGAATCGGATTAACGCGCGGCGCGCATTGATCCCGTCGGCGTCGCTCGAAATCACGTATCGACGCTTTCAGGCACTCATGACGGCGCTGACTCGAGCGATTGCGGCAGGATCGGGCATCACGGCTTCGGCGTGTTCGCATATCTCGTTAACCTGCGCTTCGCTATTCAGACCTACGACGACGCTGGCGCAGTTGGCCGACAGCAGCGGGAAGCGGATGGCGAAGCGGGTCATGCCGCGGTTCGCTTCCGGGATCATGTTCGCGAGCTTTTCACGAGCTCGGAAAGCACTCGAATATTTCTCGCCGGCGAGACGGTGCCCGTCCGGCACGTCGCGAAGGGACGCAAATCGATCGGTTAGCACGCCTTCATAGAGCGGGCGGATCGCAATAAACCCGCGCTCGTCCGCTGCAAGCCTCTCTATGACCGGCGACATCTCCATCTCCAGCGGATTGTAGTAGGCGATAAGCGCCTCTTGGGCCGGACAAGCCATCGCCGCCGAGGCGCTCTCGGGAAAGTAGGGAAAGCAGGCCAAGTGCCCGACCTTGCCCTTGTCGCGAAGGCGCTCGAATGCGGCGGCGACGCGGTCGTGAATTTCTTCGAGTAGCGGCAGCCTGTGCGCTTCGTCAATAGGGCGGCAGCGCCACATCCATTGGACCAGCGCGATGCGTTCGGTGCAGAGATCCTTCAAGGCCTCGTCAATGCGGCGCTCTAGCTTCTCGGCATCGAAATCGCGGTCGCCCCAGTCCGGCACCGGAGCCTTGATTACATGCAGCAAGTCATGGCGGGCCGGGTGGTCTAGCAGAACGTCGCGCATCATCCAGCGGACGCCGTATTCATAGCTCGAATGGATGAAATTTATCCCCCGCTCGATCGCAGCTTCCAGAGCGCGCTTGTGTATCGGCAAGTCCGGATCGCTTCGGTTTTTTGCCGCGCGCATGGGCCCGTAGCAGATGACCGATGTGTCGAGATCGGTACCCGCAAGTCTGCGTTTGTCCATTTTCTCATGCCTTTCCTAGATTCGCTCTATGATCGATTCGTCTTCCGTCGCGTCAAATGCGGCCCGCCCCATCATCGTGATCGCCTGTAAAAGAAGAAGGACGCCTCCGATCGGCACGGACAGTCGGGCATAAGACACGTAGAGATAGCTGGATGGGCTAACTTGCCCGCGGCCAAGTTCGACGAATTTAATGCCGTATCTGATAAGGTAGATAGCAAAGAGGGCGACCACGGCCATTAGGAGCGCTTTGTGCGCCCGGCGTGCTCGCCGCGACATGGTATTGACCAGTAAGTCGACCTCGAGGTGGAAGCTGGCGCGCAAGCAAACCGACATGCCGACAAGGGCCACGTAGCCCGAAAGATAGACCGCCATTTCCTCGACCCAGGGCGCAGGGAAAGGAAGCACGTAGCGGATCAGAATCTGCAGAAGCAGCATTGTCAGTATACCGAGCATAGCCATGCCCATGAACCAGCGACTGGCGGTGTCGACATAGCCGGTGGCTCGGTCCCAATGGGTAAAGAGGGCGCGCAATCGCATCATCGCCTTAGACCTCCAAGTTCGAAGAATCTTGGAAGCGCCTCGGTCAGCGGCGGGAACATTAGTATGACGACGGCGAGCGCGACCTCCAGCAGGATCACCGGCCACATATATTTCATGATCTGCGCAATGGTCACGCGGCCGATCAGGCAGGCGGTTAGGATTGCGCCTCCGACAGGCGGCGTCAGGTGGCCGACGCCCAGAACGATGATGATGATCATGCCGGTATGCACGGGCGAATAGCCGAATTTGTAGAATATCGGGATGATGATCGGACCGAAGAGCAGGATGTTGGCGGTTCTGCCGACGAACATTCCCGCGATCAGAAGTACGGCGATGATCATCGCCAAGATTAGATACTGGTTGGATGTGAAGGCCAGAAGCGCATTCAAGATGGTCTCGGGAATATTCTGGATCGCGACAATATAGGAGAAAGACAGGGCCACGCCGGAGATAATGAGAACGGCGGCGGAGGTCACCGCCGCGCTGACGAGGATCGGGCCGAGATCGCGGAGCGTTACTGTGCGGTAGACGAACATCGTTGTGACAATCGCGTAAAGGACGGCAATGGACGCGGATTCGACGGTCGTAAAGATGCCCCCGAAAATACCGACAAGGATGATGACCGGCATTCCCAGCGGAACAAGGCCGCGGCGGACGGCACGAGCCAACTGGCCGAAACTGGCGCGCGGATGCTTGGGGATTTTGTATTTCCGCGTCATGAAATAGGCGCAAATCATGTAGGCGACGGCCATAAAGGCTCCAACCGTGATCCCGGCGCCGAAAAGAGCCGCTACGGGCACTTTAAACACGGCCCCGTAGACAACCATGACGATGCTCGGCGGAAGCGTGGGCGAAAGCGTCGCGGATTGCGCCGTAACCGTGGCGGCATAGGCGCGTGGGTAGCCTTCTTTCTCCATCGCGGGCATCATCGTCGACCCCATCGCGGCGATATCGGCTTGGCCGGAGCCGGAAATCCCGGCAAAGAAAACGCTGGACAGAATGTTAACTTGCGCGAGTCCACCTTGCAGGTGCCCGACGCATGCGCGCGCGACATCCAAGAGCCGGTCGATCAGCGCGCCTTTGACCATCACCTCTCCAGCTAGGATAAACATCGGGACAGCCAGGAATGTGAAGGAGGTCACGCCGTCGAACAGGCGTTGGTTGAGAATGATCAGAGTCGATTCGCGACCGGTCTCGAGGTAGTGGGCCATAGTCGAAAGGCCCATTGCCGCAAATATCGGCAAACCAATCAGAACACCTGCAATTAAAATTGCAAGCATGATTGGAGCGACAAACATCGAAGATTCCTTTAAGCCATTGCTGCAGGAATGCGCAGCCTCCCGGTTTCAGGGAAACCGGGAGGCCGCTTGCCGCTTATTCCTTACATAAGGTCTGCGCGCACTCGTTCCAGCGCGGCAATCACCGTCGCTGTGAATTCCGGATCGACATTTTCCTTGACGAAATTCTGCCCCACCGGATAGGCGATTGCCTGCCAGGCGCTGATCTCGTCGCTCGTAAGAACTGTTATGCTCGTTCCCTTCTCCATCAGAGCCTCGATGGCGGCGAACTCCTCGGACATGGCGGAACCATTCTGCACGATTATCGATAGTTCGATTGCTTCGTGCAGTATTGCTTTGTGAGCATCGGACAGGCCTTCGTAGAAGTCGTTATTCGCGAGATAGGCCATGTAGGAGTAGCTGTGCCCGGTGAACGATACATGGTCGAGAATGTCGAGATGTCCATTGCCGACGGCGCCGGAAAGGCTGCCTTCGACCCCGTCAATCAGCCCGGTTTGCAACGCCTGGTTGCGCTCGGACCCTGAAAGACCGACCACGCTGCCAACGCCGAGGCCCTGCCAGACGGCGATGTTCAAGGGTCCTGGCGGCACGCGGAGCTTGACGTTTGCCAGATCGGCCGGCGTGCGGATCGGGCCGGATTTCGTGTAGAGGTTGCGCACGGAATTCTCCGCCGCGCCGAAAAACCGGATCCCGTTGCCGGACGCATCCATGAGATAGTCATTGACGAAGGCGACAAGTTCCTCGTCCTGCATCAGGCGGTAGAACTCACGGCGTCCTTTGAAGACGAAGGGTGCGTCAAAAAGCTGAAAGTTAGGCGCGATGCCGTTGAGGCCGTGGACGCCGACTACGTAGAATTCAAGCTCGCCCAGCTTGAGTTGGTCGACCACATCCCGGTCGCCGCCAAGCGCTCCATGAATGACGCGGTTGACCTGAATGTCGCCGCCGGATTTACCTTCGACCATCGCCTCGAAAGCAATTGCGGCGGTTGTCGAACTCGGGTTTTCAGAATGTGCGTAAGTCATCGTAATAGACTGAGCCGCAGCTGTCGACGCAATGCCTGCGCAGACTATCGCTGTTGCCAGAGTCGTTCTGCCAATTAACATGAGAAATCCTTTCGATATGAACTTTGGGAAATAAGAGCGCAACAGGACGTTGCCTCAAGATTACTTCATCTAAACATACTGCCGGTTAGCGGTCAATGAAAATGTTCTGAACAGGGCGGGATTCTCTTGGAACTTGAACCATAATTCCACATATAGCAATGAACTTGCCGATATAAGGAAAAAATTCAATATTTGTATCTGCTCACCCCCTATTTTTCGCGATTTTCATTTTGAGTGATTTTCACGGTAGGAACGCCCGACTTGTGCGTGGGTTAAACCTTTGGGAGCTGGTGCGTTGATCTGAGCGCGCCTGGGCTTGAGGCCCTGTCGTGGCCGCCATTTCTGGGCGATGAAGATTCCGGTTGACATTATGAATCCTGCGT